>CAXBWG010000045.1:0-9670 GCA_963979105.1 uncultured bacterium
GGTGTTTACGTGCTTGAATGCTCAGGATAATAAAGAAGATTTTTTTGAAAATAATGAGTTTTTAAAGGTTTTAAAAACTTTTTTTCTAAATTTAAGCCCCTTTCTAAATGAGCAATCTGAAGAAGATGAAGCTAGTATGTTATTTAAAAATATGTTGAGATATTTGCATTCACGTAATAATACTGAATCTAAAGATGATGGTTGTTTTTATGACGTTTATAAACGTCTTACTATTAATGAAGACCCGCAAGAAACACTTCATAAAATATATAGCTTTGTGAGCCTTAATACGACTAAAAAAAATGTTTTTGTTCAAAATAACGAGTGTTTAACTTTCTTGAAATCTGTTTTGTCTGATTTGAGTACTTCTTTTAATGAGGGTTCAAAAAATTATAATACGCTAAAAGAAGAAGATGCGTGTAGGTTATTGGAGAAAATGTTAGGACATTTATTTTGGAGTAATAGTAAGCAAACTAATCATTTAATTTATTACGCTATACAAGAAGGATTTAAGCTACATAGCCGATTTGAAGGGGTATTATTAATGTTTAATCATACTTTATTCTTGCCCTAAAGTGGGTGGAATAAAATTTAAAAAATAGATATTTCGTTGATCTAATCTGTAATAAATTTAGGTTTTCTACTATAATCTTGGCTATGACAACAATGATTACGATTGAACAACATTTAAGTGAAATTAAATGCGAAGAAAAAATCAAAGATAGCATTTCAAATATTTTATATGATATTAGCTTAGCCTCAAAATTAATTAGAAAACATGTGTTGGTTGCCGGTTTTGAACGTAATGTAGAATCTGGTACTGTAAATACCCATGGTGAACAAGTAAAAACGTTAGACTTAGTTGCAAATACTGCGTTAAAAGATGTGTTAAGTGCTCATGGGAGATTTGCATACATTGGCTCTGAAGAAGAAGATGAAATTTTAACAATTGAATCTGCTAAAAAGCCATATTATAGTATTTTTTTTGATCCGTTAGATGGTTCATCTAATATAGATGTGAATGTAAGTGTTGGTACCATTTTTTCTGTATATGAGGCTGCTGAAAAATCGCAGGTTTTATTGCCAGGAAGAAAACAAGTGGCATCGGGATATGTTATTTATGGGTCTTCTGTTATGTTAGTTTACACAATAGGTGCGGGTGTTTATGGATTTACATATGATCCGTCTATTGGGGAGTTTTTATTGTCTCATAATAAGATTACAATTCCTGATACACCTAAATATTATTCAATTAATGAAAGTTTATATCCAGATTTAGAGTCTAATGTGAAAACAGCGGTTGATTCGTTTAAAACTCCTAAATTTGGTAAGTTATCTGCTCGTTATGTGGGATCTCTTGTAGCTGACTTTCATCGTAATTTGATTAAAGGGGGAGTTTTTTCTTATCCGGCATTGCCGAAAAGCCCAAAAGGAAAGCTTAGATTAATGTATGAGGCAAACCCGCTAGCTTTTATTTGTGAACAAGCCGGTGGTAGTGCTAGCAATGGAACTATTGATATTTTAGATATCGAACCTGAAAACATTCATGATAAAACGCCTCTTTATATTGGAAATACAAATTTAGTTAATGCATTTTTAAACTGACATTTAATAATGGGGTAGATGTTGGCGCAGGCTATAGTGGGTTGCATATTTGTTTAGTAGGTATCTAAGTAGCGATATTTTCTGTAGTAGTAGATAATTTTCGCTCTGATCATGGTATTTTGTCAAAATTATTTAAAAAAGATATTTCTTATAGATTTGTATGTAAAAGAGAAGGTGGTTTTTTATTTTAGTTGCTTAGGTTAGTAAGGTTAATGAAGTTTTTGGGGGACTGTTTAGTACTCAAATTTGTAAATTATTATACATTTATCTTGAAATGGTTATTAAAAAGATTTAGTTAAGGTGTTTAAATTTTAAGAATTTTGGGAATAATTATATAAAAGGGGGAATTATATGGTGCCATCTGATATGCTGTCTGAGGAAATTGAGCATATTTATTGTATGTTAGATATATTAGAAGTTATGCATTCTAAGTTACTTGATAATCAAGATGTTAATTTAGATGATCTAAGAAAAGTTATTAATTTTTTTCATAATTTTGCGCATAAGTCACATAACAAAAAAGAAGAAAATGTGTTAATTCCTGAATTAAAAAAACATAATAATGTTTATGATAATTCCCTTTTTAAAGAAATCATTATGGAAAATCATTTAGCTGAATTTTATATTACTATTTTAAAAAAATTGCTTAAAGATGTTGGGCATGGAGATGACTGTGCGCGCGCAAAACTAATTACGATGTTAAAAAAATATTTAACTTTAGAAAAGAAGCATGTTCAAAAGGAAGAAATATATATATTGCCTTTATGTAAGCAAATGTTATCTAAGAGTAAATATAATCGAATTATGACTGAATTTAAATTAGTAGATGAAGCTGAGTTTGGTTCTGGAATGTATTCTAAATTTCATGATGCTTTTTCTCAAGTTATTTCTAGTATGCAAAAGCAATATTATACAAAAAATTAATAGTTATTATTTTTCATAAATTAAGGTGTTGTCAGGTCTATTTGGTTTTGTTTTTGGGTTTTTTGGTATAACATCAGGGTTTCCTCGAAATTTTTTGGCTAATGTTTTATTTATTATTTCATAATCTGATTTTTTTTCTTCAGTGTTAACTATTGCTCCGATTGGACACGCAAGTAGGCAGGCATTACAGTTTATGCATCTGGTCGGGTCTATTACCATAAACCGTTTATTTTTATATAGTCCGGGATATATACAGTCTACAGGGCAAACATCAACACATTGTGCATATTGTTCATTTAAACATTTGTTTGTAATTACATATGTCATGATGGGTTTTTCCCTCATGTATTGTTTTTTAAACATTTATAATTAATTTATATATAAAAATTAATTTTGTTTATCTAAATATTCTTGAAAGTCTTCTGGTTTTATATTGTCGATGAAACTTTTGAAGTTTTTAGTTTCTTCTTCATCTTTATCTGAATTTACCATTTTTGCTTTTGACATTACAGTTTCGCTTACAAATATAGGTTTTTTTACTCTTACAGAAATAGCAATTGCATCTGAAGGGCGTGCGTCCATTTTTATTAGACGTTTATCTTTTGTTTGAATTTCAATAATTGCATAAAACGTATTTTCGATAATTTCGTTTATTACAATTTTTAAAATTTTTCCTTGTAGGGCTTCTATTGTTTTTGTCATTAAATCATGAGTCATAGGGCGAGGTGGTTTGAAATTTTGTAGTTCCATTGCTATTGCAGCTGCCTCAAACATTCCGATCCATATTGGTAGAAAATTTCGCTCTTCTGTATCTTTTAAAAGAATAATGGGAGACATGTTTTTAGGATCAAAACCTAGTCCTCCAAGATTCATTTCAAGCATTTTTGAAATCCCCTTATTTAGTTACAAAATTTAATAATTCTGTTAATGTTTCTGGTTTGTCTACTGCTAGAAGTGCTAATATTTTTCTATTTACTTCAACGTTTTTCTTTTTGCATTTTCCCATAAATGTAGAATAACTTATTTCATTTTGACCTAAGAATGCATTAATTCTAATAATCCATAATTGTCTAAAATCTCTTTTTTTAAGTCGTCTATCTCTGTATGCATTATTTCCAGCATGTAAAAGTGCTTGTGATGCTGGTCTAAATAGTTTTGATAAACTTCCTCTAAATCCTTTTGCTCGATTTAGTAATTTTTTTCTTCTTTTTCTTGCAACGTTTCCGCGTTTAACTCGTGACATGTGTTACTCCTTTATTTTTGCACCTGGAAGCAGGGCTTTTAATTTAGCAATATCTGATTTTGATACACCTGTTTTAAACCGCTTTAAACGGAGTGATTTAGATGATTTATGCTCTAGTAAATGGCGTCGTCCTTGTTTGTAACGTTTCACTTTTCCAGATCCAGTTATTAAAAATCTTTTTTTCGCTGCTTTTTTTGTTTTTTGTTTATATTTTTTCATTTTAGCCTCATTTCGGATTTATCAAAATTGATAAATTTCTTCCTGATTTTACAATATCATTGTCTTTTATACCATATTCATTTAAATCTTCTAATACTCGTTTTATTGTTTTAATCCCGAGTTGATCTCTGTATATGATTTCTCTTCCCTTAAATTTTATTGTAAATTTTACTTTATATTTTTTTTCTAGAAACTTTGTTGCTTGATTGATTCTTACGTTATAGTCATGTATTGAAACTTTATGACTCATTTTTAATTCTTTGATAATGTTATTTGTCTTTTTAGTTTTTTTGTCTTTTTTCTTTTGCTGGTACATAAATTGACCGTAATCAATTAATTTGCAAACCGGAGGTGTTGCATCTTTAGAAATTAGCATTAAATCTAAATTCTTTTCAGAACTTAATTTTTTTGCTTCATCAAGAGTTAAAATACCTAATTGTCCACCTTCTGCATCAACCAATCTTACATTTTCTGCTCTAATACTGTTATTTAAAATATGTTTTTTTATTTAATTTCCTCCAATGTGCTTAACTCTACCCTTTTTTGTTTATTTCTAAACAAGAAGCGAGATAGTATCGTTTATTATTTATTTTGTCAATTCAAAATCTCATTTTCTTCTGATAATTTTTTAATTAATTCTTCTTTAGATAGAGTTCCCAATTGTGTATTTTTATTACGTAGTGTAATTGTGTTAGTTTCTTTTTCTTTATCTCCAATTATTAATAAATAAGGTGTTTTTTGTTTTATGGATTCTCTTATCTTGTAATTTAGTTTGTCGCTTGAGGCGTTTAGTTTAGTTCTAAAGCCGGCTTCGGTTAATTGTTTATCTAGTTTTTCTGCATAATCTTTAACGTTGTTATTTATTGTTAAGATTTGGCATTGAATAGGACTAATCCATAAAGGTAGCCAACCTGCATATTCTTCTATTAAAATTCCAATAAATCGCTCTATAGAGCCTAATAAAGCTCTGTGTATCATAAAGGGTCGTGCTTTTTCTCCTTTTGAGTTTATGAATGTCATATTAAACCGTTCAGGTAGATTGAAATCAAATTGTATTGTTGAACATTGCCATTGTCTTCCAATTGCATCTTTAATTTTTATATCTATTTTAGGGCCGTAAAAAGCGCCGCCTCCTGCATCTATTTCAAATTCTATATTTGTTTTTTTAATTGCTTTTTCTAATGATTTTTCTGCTAATTTCCATTGGCTATCGTTACCAACAAATTTTTCTTCAGGTTTTGTTGATAAAAATAATTTAAACTCTTTAAACCCAAATGCTTTTAGCATTTTTAATGAGAATTCTAATGCTGTTAAAATTTCAGATTCTACTTGGTCTTCACTGCATATAATATGAGCATCATCTTGAGTAAATCCCCTAACTCTTAATAGCCCGTGTAATACCCCTGAGCGTTCATATCTATACACTGTTCCTAGCTCTGCATATCGGATTGGTAGATTTCTGTAAGAATGTTGAGTGTCCTTGTAAATCATTATATGAAAGGGACAGTTCATTGGTTTTAAAAAGTAAGCTTGAGACTCTACATCCATTTTTTCGTACATGTTTTCTTGGTAAAAATCTAAGTGACCAGACGTTTTCCATAGTTCTGATTTTCCAACATGTGGAGTCATTACGAGTTGATATTGGTTTTTAATATGTTCTTTTTTCCAATAATCTTCAATTTGGTTTCGAAGGGTAGTGCCTTTGGGGTGCCATAGTATTAAACCAGATCCAACTTCTTCGTTAATACTAAATAATTTTAATTCTTTTCCAAGTTTTCTGTGGTCACGTTTTTTTGCTTCTTCTAGTTGATTCATGTATAGCCTTAGTTCTTTTTTGTCGGTAAAAGCTGTTCCGTAAATTCGTTGAAGCATTTTGTTTTTCTCAGAGCCTCTCCAGTATGCTCCCGATACCTTAAGTAATTTAAATGCTTTTATTTCTTTTGTATTGTTAATATGAGGGCCTTTGCAGAGATCTGTAAAAGGGCCATTTTCGTAAAATGAATAAGTATCTAAATTAAGATCTTTAATTAATTCTAATTTGTATGGTTGGTTTGTTTTTTCTGAATTTATTATTGCTTCTTTTTTTGATAAATCATATTGCTTGAATTCTTGATTTTCATTAATGATAGTTTTCATTATGTCTTCAAGCTCAATTAAGATATCTTCGGTTAAGGGTGTTTCGATGTCAAAATCGTAATAAAAACCGCTTTCTATGGCTGGTCCAATTGCTAATTTAGCATCTGGGAACTTTTTGAGTACAGCTTGTGCTAGAACGTGAGCTGTAGAATGTCGAATTGTTGATAATCTTGATTCTAATTGAGACATAAGTTAATGCCGAAAATTAGGTCATCTTTTTCATTTGTAGTCTTTTCAAATGAAAAATCTTTGAATTTATTTAATTCTTCTAGTTTTAATGAAAGTTCATTTTTGTCATATGATTTTTCTAAATGATTGTAAATTGATTTTAAAAATACTTTTTGTGTTTGCTTTTCTTTGTTTTTTCCTAACGTTACAATTCTATGTTGGAAATTATCTTTTTCTTCGGGGTCTGTAATTACTTCTGCATAATTATCTGTAATTAAATTTATTTTTAAATATGAGTCTATTGTTCTCTTGAAAAAATTTGATATTGAATTTGATAATTTTGTAATTGCTTCGTTTTTTGTGTCTCCAATTCCTTTGCATTTTGGAAATAAAGGGGTGGTAGCTTTAAATTTTGTAGTTTTATATTTTTCAATAATAAGTTCAAAATCTATATCGTTTAAATTATCAAGCATCCAGATGATTTTATCATAAAAATAAAAAAAAATAAGTAGTAATTTTTTTATATTACTTACATAAAGTTCTCATAGTTAATTCCTAAGCTTATATAGGAATCTTCATTAGAGTTTTTAATTAAATTAAGGATGGCTCCTTTAAAATATAAATTATTATTGAATTTCTTTTGGAAAATATTTATATAGAACCCTAGACTTAGATTGTATTTGTTATTAGATTCGCTACTTATGTCTCCTGCAAATAAAATAGTTTCTGTATATGTGTAAAGAGTTCCAAGTAATATCGATGAATGAATTTTATTAGAAAATTTATTTGAGTTTCCAAAATGAATTGTGGTGTCTTTGTGAATTCGTTTTGAGCCTACAATATAGAGATCTGAGTTATCTGAAGATGGAAAGTTTTTAATCCCAATGGCTGTTTTAAACGGGATTTTTTCTGAATATGGTTTTATATTCCATTTTGCATTTAAGTATACCCCTTCAGATAGATCTGAGCTTCCAAGAATGCCAAATTCAGTGTTTTTGATTAATCCAATGTTAATTGCGTACATATGGATGGAGGAGTTGTTTTTATTTGTATTAATAGCTAAATCTGAACTTACGTTATATTCTTTAGCGTTTAGTGTTTCTGTTGTTGGGATTTTTAATAGACCTGTTGGTCCATAAAATGAAATAAATGCGTATGAAGTTGATTGTAATATTAAAGTTAATATTATAGATGTTAATGCTTTCTTCATTGATGTTTCTCCTTATATAATTTGTTTATAAATGCTTGTTTTTTAAGTTGGGTTTTATGGGTGTCGGCAGGGAATCCTGAAACAATATAATTACTCTTGATCGGTTTAGTTACGCCAGACTTTCCTGCGATAACAGCATTGTCTTCAATTGTTGCATAAATACCAGCTTGGCCACCTATGGTAACATTGTTTCCGATTTTCACACTTCCTGTTAGCCCGCATTGAGCTGCAATAAGGGTGTTTTTGCCAATAGATGCATTGTGAGCTATTTGAATAAGGTTATCTAGTTTGCTGCCATTTTTGATTATTGTTTTTCCAAGACACCCTTTATCAATACAGCAATTTGCTCCTATTTCGCCGTTTGATTCTATTATTACACTTCCAATATGGTGTATTTTTTTTATGCAGTTGTTATCTTTGTAATATCCAAATCCATCTGCGCCTATTACAGTGCCTGCATGAATAATAACATTGTTGCTAATAACTGTGTTGTCATAGATTGTGATATTTGGATGAAGGATTACGTTATTGCCTAATTTGCAGTTATTTCCAATTACACAATTGGCTTCAATTGTGCAATTTTCCCCGATTGTTGAGGAATGTCCGATGACTACTTTTGGATGTATTGAGCTTGTTTCTGAGATTTGGGTGGGTGTTTGGGATTGATTTTTTTTTGTTTTTAAATAATAGTCGATTGTTTTAGCTAGTGCTTTTTGTGGGTTTTTTATAATAATTTGGTTGGCGATGTTTTTAATTTCTTTAAATGTAATAAAAGCGCTTGCTACTTGCTTATTAAAGGTTTTTAATTGTTTTTCATCTAGTATAAATGAAATAGAATTTTCTTTTTGATCATTTAAGGGGCTTAAATAGTCTAAAGTTAATTTGCTATCACCAATTAATTTGCCATCTATTATGTTTGATAGATCTGCTAGGTTCACTACTTATTTAATTGATTTAAAACTAGATCAGTTAAATCGTATCCACCATGATAGATAACTTGCTTGTCTAATACCACGTCAATTTTGTATTCTTCTGCAACTTTTTTTGCGGTTGTTGTTACATTTAATAAAAAGTTTTGACGAAATGATATTTCATATTGCATTAACTCTTTCTTTTTTGGCTCTAGTTCTGTATCTCTTTTTTTTACCAGTTCTCTAATTTCATCTTCTGGTTTTCCTTTTGCAATAGCTTCTTCAATTTTTTTTGATTTTTTTTGTAGGATTTCGTTGAAATCTTTTTCTTTTTCTGTAAAGTTTTCTCTAAAGGTTTGAACAAATTTAGCTTTTTGAAAAATTAAGTCTGTATCAATAAATCCTATTTCTGATGCAGCTATTGTTGATGATAATAAAATTAGTATACTTAGTATTAGTGAGTTTAAAATTTTCATGTTTATTTTCCTTATATTAAATTATGTATTTTATTTTATCAAAAAATCTGAAATCTGTTAAAGGGTTAATTCAACAATGGGTAGATTAAAAGGTGTAGCCCATATTAAATTGAAGTCTACTTACGCCGGTGTCAGTAATTCCAAAATCAAGTTTTATGGGTCCTACTGGGGCAATAATAAATTTAACACCAATTCCTTTGGTTAGTTTATATTCAGATAGATCATAAATGCTTTTGGATTCAAACGTATTATCAGATTGTCTAAATTTACTTGCATAGCCAACATCTGTAAATAAATAAGCCGTTACACTTGTGTTAAAAATATATCGGTATTCGGCAGTTAAAATGACTTGTTTGTTTCCGTAGCCAAACGGACTGTTTTCTGAATACCCTCTAACTGTTCTTGAGTTTCCTACAACATAATATTCATCTATAAAAATATTTTCATTATCTATTTCACTACTAGTAATATATCCTAATGTTGATTTTAAATAGACGACTTGTTTTTTAAATGCTGGGATATATTTTCTTAGATTTATATTAATTCTAGTTAGGTCTAGGGCGGCGCTGCTTAGTTTAAATCCCTGCTCAATACTAAAATTATGAAATACCCCTTTTGTTGGGTTCATTTTTTCATCTCGAATGTCATAAAATGTAGAAAAGGTATACGTATATAAATTATAATCTATGTCATCATCTGGCAGTTCAACATTTTCGTATTTTACTTTGTGGGAGGTACGAAGATCGTAGGTGTGTGGAATCCCAATTTCTATATCGGT
>CAXBWG010000046.1:0-9622 GCA_963979105.1 uncultured bacterium
TTACAGTTAATTCAGATATTTTATTTGTAGATACACAAAATGTGGGAATTGGTACAAAAAACAATTTAGTAGATATTGCTTTAGTGGTTAATGGATTGATGATGGTAGATTCTCTAGAAGTTACAAGTGCAGGTATTAAAATAAGTACCTTAGATGTAAGAGGCCAAGTTGAGTTAACAGATACAATAACCAAAACATTATCTTCTCCTCACTATTCTAGTTTAGTAAGTGTTAATTTAAATGTAGATTCTGCTCAAAGTTTATATGGATTAAAAGTGAATATGCAATCTAATCTTGCTCCAGATACAGATGAAGATCAATATTATATGATTGCAGGAAATGCTGATGCATATGGTCTTTATGTAGATATGTCTGAGTTATTTATTGCTAATTCATCAACTGGAGTTTATGGAGACGTTAATTATGGAAATAAATATGCGGCATTGTTTAATGGGGGTCCGGTTGGTATTGGGACTAAAACTCCTAAGTATCCGTTACATGTAGTAGCAGAAGAAGCGGGTCCAATAGCTGCTTTTGGTTCTAATTCTAGTGATTTAGTTATTAGAGATTTTGGTTCAGGGACAATTGCCTTAAATGTTATTGATCAAAATAGAACAGATAAAGAAAGTTTAGGGATTGTTATGAAAGCAGGAACTCAAATTACGACTGATTATGCACCAGGAATGATAGGAATTGGAACATCTAATCCAGATAAATCCTTGGTTGTTAATGGCGATATGAGATTAGGAATTAAAAGTAATTCGCAGGTGTCTGGTGCTTATGGTAATTATGGAAGTAAGCTTTTCTTTTCTGGCGGACCAAATTTAAATGGGCAAGATAGTGATAATGGAGATGCTCTTTTTATTGCTAGATATAACGAGAGTGCTTATAAATCAAGAATGAGAGTTAATTTTTCAACTATCGATAATTCTGAAAATGATGAAGGTGGGACAGGATCTGGCTATGATCAATTCGTTGTTGGATATACTAAATCTCAAACATATATCCCTGTTTTTAAAGTTCATAATAATAGTACTGTTACAATTTGGGGAGATTCTTCGCAGCCTGTAGCCGCTATAAATAGTATACCTGCTGCTGTGCTTCATGTAAGAGCAAATACAACAAATACAGAAGGTAATCCAATTAGTAATTATGTTACTGCATTGGAAAACTCAGCGACAGAAGAATCGTCTAGTGTTTTAGCGTTGCTTTTTTCAAGTAATGATAGTAATAAAACAATTTTAAATGAAGAATCAAAATATATTTCATTTATGGCCGCTACAGAAGAAGTTGGTGCAATTGAAGGAAATAATAGTGGTGGAATACGTTATAAAACATCTGGTGCGGATTATGCTGAGTATTTAGAAAAGAAGAGTAAAGATGAGGTGTTTGAATTAGGTGATATTGTAGCTGTATATAATGGTAAAATTACTAAGGATGTTTCTAACTATCAACAATTAATGGTGTTAAGTAGTTCTGCTGCAGTTGCTGGTAACTGGCCAAAAGATAATGCAGATGATTATGAATTGGTATCATTTTTTGGGCAAGTTCAAACTAAGGTTAATGGACGTGTGAAAAAGGGCGATTTTATTGTTCCTGATTATAATAATCCAGGTGTTGGAATAGCTGTTTCAGAAAATGAGTTAACACTTCAGGATCGTGCAAGAATTGTGGGGCGAGCATGGGAAAGTTCAAATGAAAAATCTATAAAACTAATTAATGTTGCTGTTGGTTTTGCTTTTGGATCTAATACGTTAAAAGATGAAATGAGTGAAATTAAAAAATTATCATTAAGTTTAGCAAGTTTAAAATCTGAACGTGAATCGGTTTTAAAGTCGTATCAAGAAAAATTTGAACAAAAAGAAAAATCAATAGATGATTTATTATTACAGCTTGAAGAGACTCGTTAAAAAAGCGTTTATTTATAGTTTAACTTTTATTGATTTAATCAATTTTTGTACTGTTAATAATTTAAGGTTATATAATTTTTGTTTAATAGAGTTAAAATGCTTGCTTTTTGAAATTAAAGGTCATTGTATTAGCTCTGCGTTTTGTTGTAATAATATTCAAATTAAGTATAAAGGAAATTGGCTAAGATCATTAACTCAATTTGAAAATGTTATAAAAAAAGATTCAGTTATGACAAGGTTTCAACCTAATTTAACTCAATATAATAAAATAAATAGTTTTTCCTGTAATAGTTTGTCTGAAAAAAAATTATGTAATGATTATGAATCTAGACCTAAGTTTTGTAGGGTGTATCCATTTAGTGTTTTGTTTTCTAAAGATACAATTAAATCAGGCTGTGGATTTTTTTTAGTTGAAAAAGATCGGTTACCTTCATTTTCATCAAAGAAAATAAAGCAAGAGTTTTATGTATTAAAATATAATCATAATCTATTGTAGAATATACTGTTTATTATATAGACTTTAAAAGTTATAATTAGTCTTTATATTTAATAGGGAGAGAGAAGTTATGTCTTCAATAAAAAAAGAAATGGTGAATTTAGAAAGGTATCAATGTTTTTTTGTATTTGAACCTGCATCTGTACGTATTGGTGATCAAGATGTGTTTTTGATTGGAAAAAAAGTTAGAGAAATGTTTGATGACCTTTATCAACAAATATCAGATAATGACGATGATATTAAAATGAAAATTTTATCCAATAAGATTCAAAAAATTGGTAATATGTTAGATTTACTTCCTACCTATGATAATGTTCTTATTACTCGTTTCTTTGATCGAATTTGGAGAAGGTATGCTTATGTAAGTCATTTAGGAGAATCTTTTTTAGATCTTAATACATTTTTAAATCTTTCCCCTGATTATGATTCCAAAAAAGATATGATTATGGCTCAACGTATTGATACTAATTATGATACTCTTGAAGACGAAAGTAATGATGATGATGATGATGATGATGATGATGATGATGATGATGATGATGATAGTAAAAATAAAGATGATAGTAAAAATGATGATGATGAACCTTCTGATGAAAATACCAATTAATCAGAATGAATTTAGTTTAGTTGAATGTGAATAATGAGTAAAAAATTATGTGTGGGTATAGTAGGGCTCCCTAATGTTGGAAAATCTACTATGTTTAACTCGATTACAAAACTTTCTATTCCTGCTCAAAATTATCCATTTTGCACTATTGATCCTAATAAGGGAATTATTTCTATTCCAGATAGTCGATTAAATAAGTTAGCGGAGATATCTCAAACTGATAAGATTATTCCTGCTACTATAGAATTTGTCGATATCGCAGGTCTTGTTAAGGGTGCTTCTAAAGGGGAGGGGCTTGGAAATCAATTTTTATCTCATATTAGATCAACCTCCGTTATCGCTCAAGTTGTGCGATGCTTTGATTCTAAGGATATTGTTCATGTTGATGGAAAAGTAGATCCTATTCAGGATTATGAAATTATTACAGATGAATTAATATTATCGGATCTTGCTTTGTGTGAGAAATTAATTCAAAATCTACTAAAAAAAGCAAAAACTAATGATCCAGATGTTAAAGAGTCTATTCAATGTTTAGAAACTGTTCAAAAATGTTTAGAGGAAGGAAATGTCCTTAGAGATCTTGAGCTTTCTGAAGATGATTACGCCCTTGTTGCTTCGTTTGATTTTTTAACTTTAAAAAAGCAAATAGTCGTTGCTAATACAGATGAGCAATCTTTACTTGATTCTAATTCCTATATTGATAGTTTAAGGGCTTATTTAACGGAAAGAAATCAAGAGTTAATTGTTTTATCAGCCGCTTTAGAGGAAGAATGTATATCTTTAACAGATCAAGAAAAAAGTGAGTTTTTAGCGGAGAGTGGAATTGAAAGTTCAGGTTTAGATAAATTAGCAATAACTTGTTTTAACTTACTGGGACTTCAAACATATTTTACTACAGGAAAAAAGGAAACTAGATCGTGGACTATTGAAAATGGGATGTCTGCACCAGAGGCAGCAGGTGTAATTCATACAGATTTTCAAGCTGGCTTTATTCGAGCTAATGTTATCAGTTATAATGATTTTATAAGCTCTAATGGTCAGAAAGTAGCAAAAGAAAAAGGGTTGCTACGCCAAGAGGGTAAAGACTATATAATGCATGATGGTGATGTTGTTGAATTTCTTTTCAATGTCTAACTTTTTAATTTTTTTTAAAGGAATTTTTGTAGGTGTTGCTAATGTTATTCCAGGATTAAGTGGTGGGACAGTTGCTGTTATTTTGGGCATTTATGAGCAGTTGATTAGATCGTTATCTAATATTTTAAAGTGTAGATATGATATGTTTAAGGTTTCTTTTGTTTTTTTGTCATTGATTATGGCTGGCGCTCTTGTTGGTGTTTTTTCTTTTTCTTTTTTAATAGATTGGTTATTATTAAATTTTAATGAGCCGTTAACTTATTTTTTTATTGGTGTTTTAATTAGTTCTGTTCCCTATATTGTAAAAAAGAAATCTGTGCAACTGTTTAAATTACCTAATATTTTTATATGTTTTATTTTTGTAATAGTTGGTTTTTTTCTAATTTTTTTAAAGGACTTTATGACTGTAAATTCAGATTTAGAAACAGTGTCTCAATCTTATTTGTTTTTATCTTCTTTTATTGCTGCTGCTACTATGATAATCCCTGGAGTTAGTGGGTCTTTGGTGTTGGTGTTATTTGGAACTTACTCTTATGTTATTTTGGCTATAAAGGCTATAGATATTACGGTTTTATCAATTGTTTCAATTGCTTCTTTTTTTGGTATTTTATCAACATCCTTTGTTATAAAAAAAGCATTAGATAATTACTTCCAATTTACTATGAGTGCAATAATTGGCCTAATGGTAGGTACTATTCCTGGTTTATATGTTGGGTTTAGTAGCATTCTGATTGTTTATAATTTTGTTTTTTTTGTTGTGGGGTTGAGTTTGGTTTGGTTTCTTGATTATATTAATTAATAGTTTTATTTAGGGTTAAATATCATTATTTTAGGGTTGTTAAAATATTTTTTTGTTATATCTATTGTTGAGTTTTTGTTTAGCAAATTAATTTCTTGTTCATATTTTTTTGAAAACAAATAGTTGTTTGTATAAATTTCATCAGTTGCATTAATTAATAGTTGATTGTCTATAGATGAAAGACGTTGTTTATAATACATTTTCATTCGTGCAATTGATTCTTCGTATTCATTTTTTGAAATAGGCGTTTTTTTAAGTGTTTCTATTTCATCTAAAACTATTGTTTTTACTTTATTTATACTATCTTTGTTACTTAGCGCATATATATAAATATAGCCTGTTTTAAGACCTGTAAAATTTACTCCATGTACAAGATATACATATCCCTTTCCTCTTAATTTATTATGTAGACGTCCTCCAGGGTAACTCATCCCTGTAAGTACAGCGTCGATAAGATCTAGTTCTACTTTATCTTTTATGTTAGTAAGTGGTGTTCCTAAATAACCTATAAATAGTGAACTCGTATTGAATTTGTGGCTTTTTTTAATTTCGCTTATTTTTTTTATTGAGGGTTCTGGATGCTCTAATTGATTAGTTTGCAATATGTTCTTTTTTGATAACGCTTTTGTATGATTTTCAATTGTTTTAATTATTTTATTTTCATCGAAGTTTCCTTGAATAGAAATGATTATATTTTTAGGGTTTAGTAATTTTTGGTGATATATTTCTAAATCTTTTTTTGTAATAGTTTTTATGGAGTTAAGTTCTCCTAATTTAGATAAACTATAAGGGTGGTTTTTCCAGAATTCTTTTTTAAAGAGGTAGTTGTTTATAGAATACCAGTCATCTTCTCTTTGTTTAATTCTATTAGATATTTTTCTTTTTTCATCATCTATTTCTGCTGAATTAAACTTAATGTCAAAAAATGTTGTAAGAAATAAATTAAATAATTCATTGAAGTCGTCACTTAGGGAGTTTAATGTATAATATAAGCTATGATTTCCAATAGCTGCGCTTGTATTTGCGCCGTTATTTTCAAAAGTGCTTTGAATTTGTGGTTTTGATAATTTTGATGTTTTATTTCCTATTAGATTAGTATATAGAGTTCCTATGCCATTTGTTTCATTTGTTTCTAATAATATTCCTCCAAGTGTTAGAATTTGGGCTCTACTTGAGGGTAGTGAATCATCTGGGTATAACAATACTCTTATTCCGTTTTTTAATGTAATTTTTTTAATGTTAGACTCTTCTTTGTATGTTTTTTTCTGGGTTTTTAACAACTCATTTTTGTTTTTTTCTAATCCAATAGTTGTTATTAATTTTTGTGTATTAAAGAATTTAATCGCACTTTTTTGAATGTTTTCTGCGTTAATATCTTTAAAGTTTTGTGCATATTTATCATAAAAATCTAAAGTTTCACTATAAAAATAGGATAGTGCTAATCTGCTAGTTTTATCTTCAATGGAATCTATAGATAAAATATTTTCAGCAAGTTTTTGTTTTTTTGCTCTGTTAATTAATGAATTGTCTAGTTTTTCTGTTTTTAATGAGTTTATAATTTGTAATGTTTGGCTAATTACGATATCTATATTTTTAGAATCTACTTCTATTTGAATTTCAAAGTATCCTTCACAATATTGAGGAGTGTACGATGAGGTGTAAACAGAATAGGCTAATTTTTTTTCATCAACTAATTTTTTATATAAAATAGATTGAGTCCCATTACCTAACATGTAATCTAATAAATCAAGTGGGTATAAGTATTTAGAATTTAATTTTACTGTTGGAAATCTTAAATTAACTATGGATTTATTCATATCAAGAATGTGGGTTGCTTTACGTGCGATTATGGGAGGGGTTTGGATAGATTCATAAATTATTGGAGACGGTTTTTTTTCTATATTATTAAATAAGGTTTCTATGTATGTTTTTGTGTTTTTATTATTTAAATTTCCGCCTACTACTAAAATTATATTAGATGGAATATAGTATTTTTTATAAAAATCTTTTAAATCTGTTTTTTTAATTTTTTTAAAGGTATCTATATACCCAATTACAGGAAACTTTACTGGGTGACTTTTATATAAGTTTTCCTGGCTTAAGTAATAAAACTTTCTGTTGATATTAGCATTGTTTTTTTCTATTTCTCTAATAATTACTTCTTTTTCTCGATTCACTTCTTTAGTTTCAAATGAATTAAAAAACATCCATTCATAAATTGTTGTTATTGCTAGATTTAAGTTTTCTTTAGTTGTGTTGATAAAATATGAGGTATGATCGGTTGTGGTATAGGCATTGCTTACACCGCCCATTAAGGAAATGGAATTTGTGTAGTGTTTTTCTGTGTTTTTTGATGTTGATCCACCGGCTACAATATGTTCAAGATAATGCGAAATCCCAGACCCGTAGTAATTTTCTTCATATACAGATCCAATTTTAACCATTGTTTTAACTGTTACAATAGAGGCTGTAGGGTCGTTTAAAAGAATTACACTAAGCCCATTGTTAAGTTTAAATGTTTCTGTGTTTAATGTGCTTGCCATTGTAGTAGATGATAGTAACATTAATCCTATTAAAAATAAATTTGATATAATTTTTATTGTGAATTTCATTTTATTGTTTTTAAAATACTAAGTTATATTTTATCATGGTTGCCATGGATAAAGATAGTTTGTTTACGAATCTAAATTATAACAATGATAAGTTTTTGTTTAATAAAGATGTTGCATCAGTTTTTAATGATATGATTAATCGAAGTATTCCATTGTTTTCTACAATTCATAATTTAATATTAGATATCTGTTTAGCTCATTTTAAATCTAGGAGTTTGAAGGTTTTAGATTTGGGATGTTCTACTGGATCTTTTTTAAATTATTTAATTCATCATAAATTAAGTGATAATAAAGTTTCTTATTTAGGGATTGATCAAAGTAAAGATATGCTTGATATATTGCATTCCAAGTATAAGGATTTAAATAATATATCGATTGCAACTAAATGTATTTCTATTGATCCTTTACTAAAATTTTTTTCTTCAGATGTTGTTGTTGTAAATTTAGTGTTACAGTTTATTCCGGTAGAAAACCGAATAAAAATACTTCGTAATATTTATAATTGTTTATCTAAAGACAGTTGTTGTTTTGTTGTAGAAAAGGTTTTTTTTGATAATTCTGATTTTCAAGATATTTCTAGAAATGTTTATCATGAATTTAAATATCGAAAAGGATATTCGAAAGAAGAAATTCGCAACAAAGAAAAGTCTTTAAAAAATGTGTTAATACCTTGTTCTATCGATAAAAATATTTTCATGTTAAAAGACGCAGGTTTTAGTTATGTTTCTCCTTTTTTTCAGTGGGTTAATTTTGTTGGTTTTATTGCGATAAAATGATTTAATATCTATCTATGATGAAAAAAAGATGGAAAGACTATATAAATCTATTAATTAAACTAGGGGTTTCTATGGCATTTAGTATACTTTTTTGTTTTTTTATTAGTTATAATTTGGTTCAATGGTTTAATTTGTTTAGCGGGGTTATCGTTATAGGTACATTTGTTGGGGTTCTTTTAGGGTTTTATTTGGTATATCTTCAATTAAAGCGATTTTTTTAATGAGATTATCAAAAAGTATAAAATTTATATTAAAAAAGATTTCTATTCGGGTATTTTATTCGTTGATGTTAGTGTGTTTTATTGGAGGGCTTATTAAGCCAATAATATGCTTGTCTATTTTATTAGGAACTATTTTTAGTGGTTTTATATTTTTAACATTTACGTACTCTCAATATTTTATTTTAGTAAAACAAAATAAAAGTAATTTTTTTGTTTTGTTTTTTTTGAGATTAATTTTTTATGTTGTGTCGTTATCGATAGGATTAGCTTTTGAAAAGTATTTTAATTTTTTTATTATTTTGATATCCTTATTTCACTATCAAATTCATTACATTTCATTTGAGTTTTTTAGAAGTCTAGCAAAGTATAAAAGGAAGAAAAGTAATGGATGGATTAGCTGAAGTTAGTATATATACACTAAATGTTTTTGGTAAAACTATTAGTGTTAATCCAATTCCTATAGTTATGACTTGGATAATCTCTTTTTTAATTTTGATTTTTGCTTTTATTACTAAGGTTAATTTAAAGCTCGTACCTGGTCCTTTTCAATCCTTTTTTGAAATTATTTATGATTTTCTTAAAGAAATAACACTTGGTACTCTTGGAGATAAAGATGGTAGGCGTCATCTTCCTTTTATTGTTGCCCTTTTTGTGTTTATTTTAACTGCTAATTGGATTGGTATTATTCCTAATTTGTTTCAGATTTTTGGAGGTTTTGTAGCTTTTATATTTTCTTTTTTTGATCCGTTGATCAATTTAAATTTTACTTCATTGTTAAATATTGGATTGTCTGTCTCAGAGTCTCACTGGTTGCATCCGCTTATATCTATAAGAGGTTTAGAGGAGCCTACTCGTTCAATCAATACTGATTTAGCTTTAGGATTGTTAGTATTTGTTGCCGTTCAGGCCTATGGTATTCGTAATAAAGGATTCATTGGGTTTTTAAGAAACTTTTTTGATGATCCTTTTCCTATGAAGGGCTGGCTTGCTTGTTTCTTTTTTTTAAATATATTTTTTTATTTGAATTTAATAAGTGCTGTAGCTAATGTTGTGTCTCATTCGTTTAG
>CAXBWG010000047.1:0-9524 GCA_963979105.1 uncultured bacterium
AGCTTGCTCATATTAGTGATGTTCTACATGTTTGTGATGCTGCATTACTTGCCTCACTCTTACATTTTCGTATTTTATCTGTCGATAAAATTAAGACCCATTGTAAAAATCACAATTTTATAATAAGAAAATAGTGCCTAATCAGGCATAATTAAATGTGAATTATTATTTTTTTTATAAACCTTTTGAATTTTGTTTTTATTTTTTTGCTTTTCTTGTTGAATAACAATATCGTCTAAATAACTTAATACAGAATCAGGTCTAATTATAGACTTTATTTTTCTTTCAGAATTTGTTTCTATAGTTTCTTCGACTTCATTTTCTATCTTGGAAGTTGTGGTCGATGTTTTTTGTTTAGAATTATTAACTGTAGCTGTATCTTGCTGAGTTACGTTAATTTCTTGTTGTGGAATTTGTTTATCTTCATTTACAGTATTTTCTATTTCTGATTTAGAGTCATTTTCGGCTTCAACACCTTGTGTTTCAGCGTTTTCAGTATTTTTCATTTCTTCTGAGTCAGATTCTGCTGATTCTGATGAGTCGTCTGGAACTGAGGCATTTATAGTTTTTTCTTCTATTTCTTCTGGCTCAGGTATTAGCTCTTCTTCTACAGCCTTTTCAACAGGTTCAATATTTTCATTTTGAGATTCATCTATAATATCAAATACGTTCTTTTGGGCATCGTTACTTTCTTGAGCAGAGTTAGTATGTTTTTCCTCGCCACCCTGAACGTCTTCAGATTGGGCTTTTTTTGATTTATTTATATCTTTATTTAAATAACTATATACTTTTTTAACTTTAGTTATTATTTTTTTTAAAAACGATTTTTTTTCATTTGTCATAATTTAAACCTTTTTTGTATTTTAATATTAACGTACCATTTTTTTAGACCTTTTAAACATTGTGTTATGTTTACTAATCTTTATCATAGTTTGAGTTTATGCTAAAGTCAAAAAAATGAAACAACAAAAAAAACGTGTATTACTTGGAATGAGCGGAGGAATCGATTCTTCTGTAACTGCAGCTTTATTAAAAAGCAGAGGTTATGATGTAATTGGAATTACAATGCAACTTGTTCCCAAAGAAACAGAAAAACAGTCCGCTTGCTGTAACCTTAGTTCAATCAACGATGCAAAGCGCGTTGCTAGTCAATTAAATATCCCCCATTATACAATTAATATTCGTGATGCATTTAAACATCATGTTATCGATTATTTTGTAAATGAATATATGATTGGAAAAACACCAAACCCCTGTGTTGAGTGTAATAGATATATTAAATTTGATGCACTACTTGATAAAGCAAAAGAACTTAACGCAGACTATGTTGCTACAGGGCATTATTGTAAAATTACATATTCACCTAAATATAAACGTTATTTTTTAAACAAAGCTAAAGATAAACATAAAGATCAATCCTACTTTTTATATATGCTAAATCAAGAACATTTAAAGAAAACGCTGTTTCCATTAGGAAATTATTTAAAATCAGAAATCAGAGAAATGGCAAAAGATTTTAATCTTATTACCGCTAATAAACAAGAAAGTCAGGATATTTGTTTTGTTACCAAAAATAGTTATAAAGAATTTATTGAAAAACAAGTTGAAAAAGAAACTTTAAAACATGGAAATATAATTGATATTAACGGTAAAATCCTAGGCCGACATCAAGGTTTATATAAATATACAATTGGACAACGAAAAGGACTTAATATTTCTGCAGACTCGCCATTATACATAATTAAAATAAACTCAAAAGAAAATGAAGTGGTTGTTGGAGATAAGGACTTTTTATCATCTCATCATTTTAAAATAAACAACCTTCAATTAGTTAATCCCTCTTTAATTTCTCCAAAAAAAGATTATAGTATAAAAGTTCGTTATCAAATGATTCCTTTTAAAGGGCACCTTAGCGAATTATCTCCTAACTCAGCTATTCTAAATTCAAGTACGCCAATACAATTTATAACACCAGGTCAATCATGTGTTATTTATGATAATGATAAAGTAATTGGTGGTGGAATTATTTCAAACTAAATCGTATTATGTAAGTATGCTTTCTAATTTATTTTCATTAATAAATGGTCTGTTTTTATTTATATTCACTTCTATTTACTCTATAATACATTCTCATTTTGTTAGTTATGTACTTATAGGCTTTATTTGCATTTATTTTGTGCGATTCTTTTTTAACTTAATTAATAAATCATCTTCTTCAAAGAAAAGACAAAAAAACATTTCTATAAAACGTTTACTATTATATTCTTGTTTTATTTTTTCAAGTTTATATAGTTGCTGGTTTATATGTATTCATTTTCATACATTTAGATTATTGTAATTTTTATAAACTTCGAAAAACTTTTATAATGTCTTTCATCTTCTCATAATCTTTTAAACCAGGAGACTTTTCAACACTGCTACATAAATCTATTGCTTCTGGATTAACTAATTGCACTGCTTGATTAATATTATTAATCGAAATTCCTCCAGATAGAATAATTGGAATGCCATAATCTTTAGCAGCAAGAGCAACTCCCCAATCAAAAGATTGTCCAGTTCCGCCATAACTGCCTTCTACTTTTGTATCTAGTAATACTCCAGATACTGTTCCGTTATATTTTCCAATATATTGAATATCATCCATCGAATTCACATGAATTGCCTTAATTACTCGTGTGTTTATTTTCATGCATTCTTCGGGCGTTTCATCCCCATGTAATTGAACTAAATCTAATTTACAGTTTTTAACAACCTCATTAACAACATCTGCACTTTCATTAACAAATACGCCAACACTTGTTACAAAAGGTGGAATAGAATAAATAATTTCATGAATTTTCTCTTCTGCTATATAACGAGGACTTTGTGAATAACAAATAAAGCCAAGGGCATCTACACCTAAACCAACAGCATCTTCTGCATCTTTTTTACTAGTAATTCCACAAATTTTCAATTTCATTTTTTAAAATATGAAGCTAATTGCTTATTAACAGCTAACCCCTCTCCTATTAACACGCCATTAAATTTATTTTCGCATAATTGATCTAGTTCTGTTTTATTTTTATAGCCACTTTCTGCAATAAATAAACATTTATTTAAATGAGTAGTTTTTAATTTCTGTTTCATTTTAATACTATGATTAATATCTACTTTAAACGTATTTAAATTACGATTATTAAATCCTATTATCTGAACTCCTTTTAATTTTAAGAGTACCTCTAATTCCACCTCGTCATGAACTTCAATAAGCACATCTAAATTACACTCATTTGCACAATCAATTAACGCTTGAGCCTGTGACAATGTTAAAATTGAAAGAATTAACAATATTGCATTAGCGCCACTTGTAGCAGATTGCTTTACTTGAATAGGATCTAAAATAAAATCTTTTCTTAAAATCGGACAAGAAACCTTAGAGCTTACTTGCTTTAAATAATCTAAATGCCCTAAAAAGAATTTTTCGTCTGTTAAAATTGAGAGCGCTTGAGCCCCTGAGTTAATAAAACTATCTGCCAATTCAATTGGATTAAAATCATTTCTTATTATACCTGCAGAAGGAGATGCTTTTTTTATTTCTGCAATTAAATTTAAACCTGGTTTAGATAACGAATTTTTGAAAGAAAAAACGCTATTCAAATTAACCTTATCAGAGTTTGTATACACTTTTTTTAATTGATTAATTTCTTTTTTCTTCTGTATTACTATTTTATCTAAAATGGAACTTTTCATTTTTATTTGTCAGATTCAATTAATTTATATGCAGAATCAAAATCTTCTGAAACATATATTTTGGAATAAGCGTTTAATGAGCGTGTTAGCCATACATTTCCACCTACTATGGAATGCTTACCTACCACAGTATTACCTCCCAAAATTGTACTCATGGCATATACAGTAACATGATCTTCTAGTGTAGGGTGTCGCTTTTGTTCACTTTGAGACTTTGAAACACTAAAAGCCCCTAAGGTAACGCCCTGATATAATTTAACAAAATCGCCAATAACAGAGGTTTCTCCAATAACAACCCCCGACCCATGATCAATACAAAAACGTTTACCAATTTTAGCACCCGGATGTATATCTATTCCTGTTTGAAAATGACTAATTTCAGTTAACATTCGAGGTATTAATGGGACATTATGAATATAAAAATAATTAGCTATTCGATAATTCATAACAGCTAAAAAACCAGGGTAGGATAAAACGACTTCTATTATACTTTTAGCTGCAGGGTCTCCATTATAATGCGCTGTTGCATCATCTGATAACATCTTTCTTAATTGAGGGACATAGTTAATAAAGCCATCAGCTATTTGGATTTCATTTTTTATAACGTTATAATTCAGTTCCTTAGCAAAATGTAAACATTTTTTCAATTCAGTTTGTAAAACTAGCCGTATTTGATTAACACGCTGGGTTGTTACTTTTTTTAACATACTACTATTTAAACTTTCAACTCCAAAAAACCCAGGAAATAACAATTCCTTTATACTATCTAGTAAATTAGATAAATACTGCTTAGGGGGGTAGTTAATTCCTACATTTGGATTTACAATCCCTAATTTCTCATAAGAATTTATAATATTATCTATTTGTTTATTTGTCATTTACCCAAAACCATAAAAATTTCTTTTTTATACTTTTTACATATTTACTAGATTCACGATGGCTTAAACCAGACCCTACAAAACGGTTTAAGCTAATTGTAACCACTGTATCAGAAAAAGAAGAATCTTGAAATTGAAAAATAGGAACTTGAACACCTATGCTATAAGATGATTTAGGTGAAAGCCGTTTCATATAAGAAGGATTTAAAGAAATTATAAAATCAAGCTTTTCATTAATTTGAATATAATTAATTAAATTAACTAACAATGCAAATTTAGACGACGAATCAAAATTTTTATATTTACCATATCCATAAGAAAGCAAATAATGACTTTTTATACTATTTTTACAAACAACCCCAATAGAAGATTGATTAAAATAATGATTATTATAAACATTTTTAGATTGAAATGATCCCATAAACAAATTGTTACTAAAATTAGAACCTGTTTCCACAGAATAAAATCGCGCGAAAGCAACACACTTATTATTTGCAGTGAAAAATAAACAAAAATATAAAACTAAAATTATCGTCTTCATTAAAAATAATATATTGTACAAAAACAAGGATTTCAATAAATATTAATTTTTCAGATTCATATATCAAAAAAAGTTGGCATAAATAGTTTATATGTTTTTTTGTGAATTTAAAAACTCTCTCAATTATTATTATTCTTATTACAATAGCAACATCATCTTTATTTGCAAAAATTGATACAAAAGCACATAACTCTTATTTCTACTCATCATCTTATGAAGGATTTGCTGGGTATTGCGCCGTAATAACAGAAGAACTTTCTTCTGTAAGTCGCAAAATGAAAAATCGCTTAAACATTTCCTCATCTCCCAAGCATGAAACCGATATTTCTTACACATCTAGTTCAACTAACCAGGCTGCTAACGCTCCTACAACTAAACAAGAATTCTCAAACTTTGTTGATACGGTATATAACTCTAACACTGCTGATAAACCCATATTAAATTCAACTCTTAATTTTTCTAACGTTGTTAACCTTGTATCTAACGAATCAAATATATGACAAAATTGTCATTTTGCAACATTTCGAAACAATTTTGTAATAAAAAGACGTCATTTATACCACTAATATCTTTTCTAATTATGTCATTGTTTAGTGGTTATATATTTGCGTCAGTTAATATGACAAACTCTAATGCTAAGTCACCCAAATCGGGCTTTCATGGGGGAGTTTTTTATATTTCAAAAAACCATAAAGAAATAAGCAATAAAATACTTGCACAGCATAATGCAATAAAAAAAGCGTTAATTTATAGCCCAGAAACAGATTATATAAAAATAGAACCTGAAAAGTCATTAACACTATTAAATCAACAAGCTTTAACATTTTCTGAGATTGCTATAAAATTTCAAAACTAATTTTATTTACTTTTTTATAGCTTCATATAATAATAAATTTCAAATGAAACAAATTAAAAATATAATATTTGACGTTGGTAATGTTTTATTTAAATATTATCCAGAATATATTATAAAATCATTAATTCCAAATTCACCACATACTGAGTTTTACTTAACAACTCTTTTTAACTCAGATATCTGGACAAATTTAGACAAGGGTACTTTAACTGAAAAATCTGCAATAACAGAACTTTCAAAAAGACATGATTTAAGCGTTAAACAAAAATTAGATATTAGTTTACTTATTACTAACTTTTATAAACACTTAATTCTTGATGAAGATATGAAGTCCCTATTCATTAAATGCACACAAAATTTTAATGTTTATATTTTATCTAATTTTCAATCTGAATCATTTGGTAAATTAAAATCTGAATACTCATTTTTATCTTTAGCAAAAGGTGAAGTTGTTTCTGCAAATGTAAGAATGATAAAGCCTGAATTAGGAATTTATCATTATTTACTTTCTCAAGAAAAAATTCTACCCGAACAAAGTATTTTTATTGATGATATGAAAAACAATATAGCGGCAGCCAAAAGATTGCTAATCAAAACTATTCATCATAAAAACGCTACAGCTACTATTACAGAATTAGACCAACTAACTATTAGCTTATAAAATGAATAACAGAAGAACTTTTGGAATTATTAGTCATCCTGATGCAGGTAAAACAACTTTAACCGAGAAATTGTTGTTATTTGGAGGAGCTATTCATACTGCCGGTGCTATTAAGGCTAAAAAGGCTTCTAAGCATGCAACATCAGATTTTATGGAAATAGAAAAACAACGTGGAATTTCTGTTGCAACATCTGTAATGGGATTTGATTATAACGATCTTAAAATTAACATTTTAGACACCCCTGGTCATAAAGATTTTTCCGAAGACACCTACAGAACACTTACGGCTGTAGATAGCGCGATTATGGTTATAGATGGAACAAAAGGTGTTGAAGGGCAAACACATAAATTAATGGAAGTTTGCCGTATGAGAAATACGCCAATAATCACATTTATTAACAAATGTGATCGATACGGAAAAGATCCTATTGACCTTTTAGATGAAATTGAAGATAAACTACAAATAAATGTTATCCCTCTAACGTGGCCTGTTGGTGAAGGAACAGAATTTAAAGGTGTTTATCATTTTGAATCTCAATCAATTTTATTATTCGATCCACACCAGACAACAAAAAACTCACTCGTTATTACAGATCTCAATTCAACAGATGCACATCAAAAAATTGGATCTACTTTGCTAGAAAAACTTAAAGAAGATATAGCGCTTATTACAGAGGTTTATTCTAAAATAAATATAAAAGATTACTTATCTGCCACAACTACCCCAATTTTATTTGGAAGTGCTTTAAACAATTTTGGAGTTAAAGAATTACTAGATACATTTACTAGCATTGCCCCTGGGCCCCAATCTCGAGAAACGAATTCAAAGATTATTAACCCTGAAGAATCTAAATTTTCAGGATTTATTTTTAAAATACATGCCAATATGGATTTAAAGCATCGTGATAGATTAGCATTTTTAAGAATATGCTCTGGTGTATTTGTACGTAATAAAAAGTATTTTCATGTTAGATTAAAAAAACCAGTTAAATACTCTAGCCCTACGGCATTCATGGCACAAGAAAAATCTATTGTTGAGGCTGCTTACCCTGGAGATATTATCGGGCTTCATGATACAGGAAATCTTAAAATTGGAGATACGCTTACAGAAGGAGACTCATTTTCTTTTAAAGGTATACCTAACTTTTCTCCAGAAATTTTTAAGTATGTAATTAATGAAGATCCATTAAAAACTAAACAATTAGCCAAAGGGTTAGCTCATTTATGTGAAGAAGGTGTTACGCAGATGTTTACACGCCCAATAGATTCTAGAAAAATTATTGGGGTTGTAGGAATGCTGCAATTTGAGGTTATTCAATACAGATTAAAACATGAATATAATGCATCTTGCAGATTTGAGTCTCTTAATTTTACTAAAGCTGGGTGGATTTCAGCTAAAGACAAGGCTGATTTAGTTGACTATGTTTCCTTGAATAAAAATTCAATTGCAACAGATAATGAAAACAATTATGTATATTTAGCTGAGACACAATGGAGTTTAGATCGAGAAATTAGAGAAAACCCTATTATTAAATTCAAATTTTCTTCTGATTAGCTTATTCTTTTATTAATTTAATGCTATTTTTACATTTAAATTATTGTTAAGCATTTTATTTCTACCTAATTATTGATATCATGGCCTGAAAAATTATAATTTAGAGAAAAAAAATGACACTTTATACATCATCAGTTTTACCAGATGTCGCAAATGAGACAGCTATATCTCTTAATCAAGATATAGATCAAGTTGGAATGACAAATATTCAGCTTCCAATATTAATTGAGGCACAAAAAGAAATACTTAAAGTACCCTCTATTTGCAATATCTTTATTAACCTTACAAACACGAAATCTCGAGGCATTCATATGTCTAGACTATATAATACATTAGTAGAGTCTACTCAAAATAAGCCAGTGAATTTATCTATGATTTCGACCTTGCTTTCAAAATTAATTCAATCTCATTCTAAATATTCCAGTAAAGCAATAATTGAGTTCAACTATGATCTTTGTTTAAAACAAAAATCATTATTATCAGAGTTACCAGGATATAGATATTATCCGGTTAATATTCATGCTGAGAAATCTTTAGATAAAACACTCTATAAACTAAGTTTTAAGGTATTGTATTCAAGTACATGTCCTTGCTCTGCAGCTTTAGCTAGACAATCAATTAAAGAAAAATTTAATTCTGATTTTTCAGGTTCTTCTAGCATTAACAAAGAAGACGTCTCTAATTGGATAAATTCACAATCCAATATAAATGCAACGCCTCATGCACAGCGTAGTGAGGCCCTTATAACACTTTCTTTCGATGAAACCTATAAATTTAGCATAGAATCTCTTATTAGGCAGGCAGAAAAAGTATTAGCAACACCTGTTCAAGCAGCAGTAAAACGTGAAGATGAAAAAGAATTTGCAAAACTTAATGCTGCAAATTTAATGTTTTGCGAAGATGCTGTAAGAAAATTAGATGAATGGCTTACTACGCTTACATCCACCACTAAATACTCTATTGAAGTAAATCACTTTGAAAGTTTACATTCACATAATGCAACTGCAAAAATCCTTAATAAAAAACCAAATTCTTCTATTTAGCATTTTCTTCAATACGCTTTTCTAATGCCTTCCACGACTCAATAGAAGCTCTTTTTTGTCGAGCTTCTTTTTTTTTAACTTTAGTATCTGATGCTTGTATCTTGGTTAAATCTGGAGGAAGACCTTCAGGTTTTAGAAAAGATGTAAAAACATGCATCTTTTGAGACTCAACTAATAACTCCTCCAATTGCTTGTTAAGTTTATCACTACAAGATTCAATATCCCCCAATAATTTATTATTTCGATAATTTTCGATAGCAA
>CAXBWG010000048.1:0-9354 GCA_963979105.1 uncultured bacterium
CCAATTAACCCATTATTACTATCTAATCCCATTTCAGGATCATACCATTTAAAAGCAAGCCCTCGTAATGTAGCTTTGGCTGCCAATGTAATATAGCGTTTATCCCAATTAAGTCGTATATAGGTTTTGCCGTCTTTATTTTTATACACGACTCCACTAGATGTCATTGCTCCTGCATCTGAGCCTGCATTTGGCTCTGTTAGAGCAAAACACGGAATTTCTTTTGCTGCAGCTAATCTAGGTAAATAATATTCTTTTTGACTTTTTGTTCCATAATGAATTAATAACTCAGCAGGCCCTAAAGAATTTGGAACCATAACAGTAATCCCCAATGGAGTAGATCTAGAACTAACTTTACCAACAATGGCACTATTAGCACGAGCAGAAAATCCTAAACCACCATATTCTTTTGGAATAATCAAACCAAAAAATCGTCCTTTAGCAAACATATCCCAGACTACATCTGGAAAATCCCTATTTTGATACACGTCCCAATCATTAACCGATTTACATAACTCCTCTACTGGTCCATCTAAATAATCTTGTTCTTCTTTAGTTAATTGAGAATAGTCATAATTTAAAATAGTTTTAAAATTTGGAGATCCAGAAAAAAGTTCTCTATCTACCCAAGTAGATCCTGCCTCAATTGCTTCTTTTTCTGTTTTAGAAATCGTTGGTAAAAATTTTAATAATTTCATCGTTGTAAAAGCAGGCCATGCAAAAACAAAACGACGAATAAAACTAAAAACAAATAAACTCATTACTCCAACAACTATTACAATAATATTTGTAGCAACGCCTAAACTTTGAAGCACTAACCCCGCAATAACAACATATGCCCAATATGAAACCCCAAAATATATAAGCACTAACGCTAAAATACTTCCCAATAAAATAGAGTGTTGTATAAAATAATCGAGCATTATTATCTCCTTAATTTCTTAATGTTTTTTTATGTTTAACACAGTCCAATAAATAATTACTTGGTTCAAATCGTTTACCATACAACCGATTTAAAACGTCTAATTCGTCTACGATATTATCTAGCCCAATATAATCTGCATAGTTACACAATCCTCCTGTAAACGGAGGAAAACCTGTTCCCATAATCATGGCTAAATCTAAAACAGCTGCATTTTCAACAATGTTTTCATCCAAGCATCGGGTTGCCTCATTTATCATTACAAAAACACATCTATTTAAAATATCTTGATCAGAGATATCTGCTTTTGACGTTCTAAACGAATTTACTTTTTCTAAAATCTGACTATTTGGTACTTTTTTCTTGTTAGTATAATCATAAAATCCCTTTTTACTCTTTTTACCCAAAAGGGTTTTATCGTATAGAACATTTTTGGCAAAATCAGATACATACATGCGATCAGAATAAGCCTCTTCTAACACACACAACACCTTAATACCTACATCTAAACCTACATTATCTGCTAATGCCAAAGGCCCCATTGGCATTCCAAATTTTTCAAAAACTCTATCAATTTGACTTATTGAAGCCCCATCTAGCAAACAAAAAATAGCTTCATTTACATAAGGCAAAAAGATTCTATTCACCAAAAACCCCGGACAATTATTTACAACAATTGGAACTTTTTTCATTTTCTTTACCATTTCAACTGTGGTAGAAATTGTTTCTTTCGAGGTTAGTTTAGACGGAATAATTTCAACCAAAGGCATTCTGTTTACAGGGCTAAAAAAATGCATCCCAATAAACCGTTCAGGAACCTTAAATGATTTAGATAGCGCATCGATATCAATCGACGACGTATTACTTGCAATAATTGTAGATTTATCTACTTTTGATTCTAAATCTTTATACAAGTTAGCTTTTAAAGATTTATCTTCAGGAATAGCCTCAATTATAAAATCAACCTGATTTAAATAAGAATCATCGGAAAACAAACTTAATCGATGAAGTTCTAATGAGACTTGTCTTGAATTAATTTTTCTAATTTTTTTTAATTGCGAATATATTGATTGAATTTGAGCTAAGCCCTTTAATAAATCTTTCGAAGTTAAATCTTTTAAAACAACAGCAATATTACTATGAATTAACGACCACGAAATTCCGCTCCCCATAAGACCTGAACCAATAACAGATGCTTGCTTTACTGGCTTTGCATCAACTCCATTTAAACGAAACTTTTTTTGAGCTTCATGCAAAAAAAACAAATTAATTAACGATTCACAAACAGGTGTTTTCAAACACTGTATAAAATTTTTAATTTCAAAGCCTAATGCCTTATTTAAAGGCATTGCAAACCCCTTTACTACAGCTAAAAGGGCTTTTTCTTGAGCAGGATAATTTCCTTTTGTTTTAGATAACACCTTTTTTCTAGACGAACTTAAAACAAACGCTCTTCCAAATATATTTGATTGCATAAATTTTTTACCAAAAGACAGTTTTCGTTTAAGAACTATTTTTTTTCTATCTTTACTATTTAACACAGAAGAAACAAATTTATTTTGAAACTCCAATTTAAATCCTTCTGGGTAACAGCCATCAACAAGACCTAACCGAAGTGCCTTTTTAGAAGAAACCGGCTTTCCTGTTAATATTAATCCAAGCGAATCTATAAGACCAATTAATCTCGAAAGCCGTTGTGTTCCGCCAAATCCAGGAATAATACCAAGATTAACTTCAGGTAACCCAATTTTTGTACTATCAGCTAAACTTGAAATTCGAAAATCGCAAGCAAGAGCTAACTCTAAGCCTCCACCTAAACAAACACCCTCAATATTTGCAATTGTAGGAATAGTTAAACTGGCAAGAAAATTCAGAATTTTATGCCCTTGGTGTAATAACAATTCTGCTTTGTCAGATAACCTAATATCTTTTATTTCATTAATATCAGCACCTGCAATAAAAACACCAGGCTTATCACTAGTAATAACTAAACATTTAATAGATTTATCGTTATTAATTTTTTGTAAATGATCAAAAAACATCTCCATAACAGCAGATGTAAGCGTATTTACTTTTGCATCTTTATTATTAAACGTTAAAACACCAACATCTTCAGAAATTGAATACTCAACCATTAATTAACCTCCACAACAAAAGAAGCACCCTGGCCTCCACCAACACACAGTGTCGCTAATCCTCGATTAAGATTTTTATCTCGCAACGCGTGTAACAGAGTAATAATTAACCTAGCACCAGTTGCACCAACTGGATGACCTAACGCAATAGCGCCTCCATTAACATTTAATCGATCTACATCAATTTCTCCTATTTTTTTATCCATTCCTAAATATGTTTTAGAAAATTTATCCGATTCAAATGCACGTAAATTAGCAATAATTTGTGCAGCAAACGCTTCATTCATTTCAATTAAATCAATATCAGCTAAACTAATACCTGTTCTCTTAAACAATTTTGCCGTTGCATAAACTGGGCCTAACCCCATACGATGAGGCTCTAATCCTGCATAATCATAGGCTCTTATATAACCCAAAACATCTAAACCTAAGCGTTTTGCCTCTGACTCTTTTTTTAAAATTAACATTGCAGCACCATCTGTAATAGGACACGCATTGCCAACTGTAACAGTCCCGTATTTACGATCAAAATAAGGTCGAAGTTTAGTAAGTTTTTCAATACTCTGATCTTCTTTCGGACCATTATCTGCAGACACTATTATATTAGTTTTAGAGGGAACTACAACAGAAACAATCTCTTTTTGAAAAAAATCACTTTTTACAGCATTCATTGCCTTCTGATGACTTTCAAGCGCATAGTTATCTTGATCTTTTCTACTAATACTAAATTCTCTTACTAAATTTTCTGCCGTCATTCCCATAAGCAGCCCACAAACAGGGTCTGTTAGCCCATCGAGTAAACCAATTTCTGGTTTCAAATGTGAAAATCGAAATGTTTTTACAACCGAAAGTTTATTTACAAAGGATCTTGCTCTCATTAATTTCTCAAAAAATGATTTCATTTTTTTTGAATATAAAAAAGGAATATTACTCATCGATTCAGTACCACCAGAAATAACAGTATCTGCCTGAGATACTAAAATTTTATTTATAGAAGTTGAAATAGCCTCCATTCCTGACGCGCAATTACGCTGAACAGTGTATGCAGGAACACTATCTGGCACCCCCGCTTTCAAAGAAGCCACTCTAGCAACATTAGCAGCCTTTGAGGGCTGTGCAACATTGCCAATAATAACTTCATCTATATCATTTACAGATACAGACGATTTAAGAATCAATTTCCGAATAACACTTGCACCTAAATCATCAGCATCCAGTGACCTTAATTCAGTACCCGATTTTATAAAAGGCGACCTTACGCCTGCAATAATAGCAATTCGCTCATTCATTACCTATCTCCTTATAAGAATATAGTATTATTTTCCCCTCTATATCTACATTCTAAACATTAATAAATAAAATGTTTACTAAAACTTATAATATGGGTATTAAATAAATATGAAAACAAATGAAACTAATAATAAAAATCCAGAAAATGAAGACAAAAACAAAAAAGAAACCTATAAAATCAAACAAAAATTATTTTCTATAACATTAAATTTGTACTATAAAAAAATAAAACTCGAATTTAGCTACAATTAAGATTTAGCAGATGATGTAGTCGTTGAAGAAGATGAATCATTAACATAAAAACCAGTCCCTTTAAACGAGATTCCTACATTTCTACTAATTAATCTATCTAAACTATGAGTGTCGCATTCTGGACACAACGTTTTAGCATTATCAACAATAGAATGAAAAATTTCTAATTCATAATTACATTTATTACATTTATAATCGTAAGTTGGCATCTTAATTCAACACAATTCTAACTAATACATTAAATGAAATCAATATATTTAAACTTATTATTAATTTTCTTTTTGTTTTAATTGATTAATAATAGTTTCTAACTCTGTCATTTTAACTCCAAAATCAGTCCATTTAGATTTAGATAACGCATCTTTTAATTCAGTAAAAACATGAACTAAGTTAGACGATTTAGCCCCATTGGTTTGAACTCCATCTAAATTTAATTCATGAGATTTACTTAAATTATAAATATAATCTTCATCTATATTAAATATCTTTAAAAGCCCTTTCATTAAATTTTCTTCCATAACAACTTTATCTTCATAAGATACTATAACTCGTTTTAATTCTGGCAATTTACTTTGAGTTGCCTGTAAATAAATTGGTTCAACATATAACAGAGATTCTTTGATTGGAATAATCATTAAATTACCTCTAATTACTCTCGAGCCTACTTGTCCCCATAATGTAAGATCTTTAGAAATTTCTGTATCCTGATCAATACGAGACTCTATTTGCATAGGGCCATAAATAGTTCTTTCTTTTGGTAATTTAAGAACCGTAAATTCTCCATAATTAGCTGGATCAGATGATACAGCTAACCAAGAAATCATATTATTTTTATTTGTAGGCGTAAACGGAAGCATTAACACAAACGACTCTTTTTTATCTCCAGGCAATTTTGTCACTATATAATAAGGAGACATTGTTTTTTCTGAACCTTCATAGGTTTCTTTAGGAAAATCCCATAAATCTTCTCTATTATAAAAAACTTGAGGATTTTCCATATGATACGTGTTTAATTTTAAAGCTTGAACAGTAAATAAATCTTTTGGATAGCGAATATGAGCTAAAATATCTTTAGGCATTTCAGTTAAAGGTTTAAACAAACCATCATAAACAGCACTATAGGCATTAATAATAGGGTCGTTATTATCCATAATATAAAAATCAGTTTTACCATCATAGGCATCAATAACAACTTTTACAGAATTTCGAATATAATTTATATTATTATAAAATTCAGAATACGGAAAATTATCTGAAACAGTATAAGCATCATAAATCCATTTCATTCTACCTTCATCTGTTAAAACCAAATAAGGATCTTGATCATAGGCTAAAAAAGGTGCAATTTTTTTAGGAATTAAATTAATATCACGATCATATAACAGCTTTGATTCAGGGGTAATCAATGAAGATAAAATAAATTTTAAATCAGAAAATTTAATTGAAAAAAGCAATTTAGTAAAAAAACTATTTAATCGGATCCCTCCATTTCCCTTATAACTTGTATAAACATTTAAATCTCCTTTCGGATAATCAAATTCTTGTTGTTTAGTATTTACAATTACATAATGATTTGTTTTTTCACCAAAATAAACTTCAGGTCGAGATACATTAAGATTATGCTCTGAAACTGGTGGTAAATCTTTAATAAAAAATTCAGGTAACCCATCTACGGTTATTTTATTAACCGGAGTCATGCATAACCCGTACCCATGAGTATAAACTAAATGTTGGTTAAGCCATGTTTTAGCTTGAGAGGTTAATTGAGTAATATCTAGTTCACGAGCAGATAACATTACTTGTTGGGGTTTTCCGTTTATCATATATCTATCTACATCAACATTATTAAATTCATAATAAAGTCGAATTTCTTGTAACTGACTAAACGTTTGCTTTAACGGCTCCTGATTCCACAGCCTAATATTTTCAATAATTGTCGGATTACTTTGAATATCATCAAAACTTAAATCATAATTTACAGCAAAGTTTTTTACTTTTAAATTCCCCAACCCATAAGCTTCTTGAGTAAATTTAATATTATGTTCGATATAAGGTTTTTCTTTTACTAATTCATTTGGAGTAACAATCATATTTTGAACTAAATTTGGAAAAAAATTAAGTCCAATAAAATTTAATAACAAAATAAGAACAATCCCAACATAAGGCAATTTAAAAGTAGGTTTAAAAATGAGTAATAAAATTAAAATTGCCTCAACAAAAAAAGTTCCCATTAAAAACTTTTTTACAGGAAGAACAACATTTACATCAGTATATGCAGCACCTTGAACAACGCCATTAGAGGATAACACTAAATCATAAATACTTAACCATGTTCCTATTCCAAACAAAACAAATGTTATAGATAACAACGAGATTAAATGTTTTTTTATTGGTGAAAATTGAGACTCTTTAGAAAAAATAACCAATAAAATATTTTTATAAAAATAAATCCCCCCAACAACAAAAAGAGAAATCACAAATAAACTTACAAACCAATTTTGAATATTATTAAATAAAGGCAAAGAGAAAAAATAAAATGAAATATCTTTACTAAAAATAGGATCCACTAAATTATAAGGTTGTTGATTAAGATATAAAAACAAATCTTCCCACCAATTTTTAGCAGACAATCCAAAAACAACAGATAACCCCAATATAACTAATTTAACTGTCCAAGAAAACGTATTTTTACTTACATCTGATCTAGATTGTTGTTCATAATTTTTTCTAAAAGAATCTATAATTTTATTTAAAAAAGGAAAAGGAGTTTGAATACTATAATTTGAATTAGATGACACAATAGAACTATTTCTACTGGCTAAATACGCATTAACATATAACCAAACAAACGAAATTAAAGCAAAAATTGCCCACGTTAAAAACTCTGATTTTATGCGAAACAACCACACAGACTCATAAGAAAACGATTCATACCATAAAAATTCAGGAAATAACTTTACAAACGAAACAACAAAAACTACTAATAAAACAAAAATCGCAACTAAATACTTTAATTTTTTCAAATCTCACCCCATAAATTTAATGTAACAAATATGAATATAATTATTTAGTTTACATCAATCAGATTCCCAAGCATAGCCCTTTTAAAAATCTTTTATAACTTCCAAAAAATTAAGCGTAGCAATATTTTTTTTAAAACTTACAGCGAGCACCCCAATTGAAGTGAAAAATGCCCAAAATGTGGAATTTATCGCAAAAGGAGCATAATGATAATTATGTGACTGGAGCGAAAATCGTTGCAGTTTGGGTATTTTTCAGTTCAATTGGTAGCGGAGACTGGATTTGAACCAGTGACATCACGGGTATGAGCCGTGTGCTCTAACCAGCTGAGCTACTCCGCCATAAAAACTTCATTGTACTGTAATCAAAACACAAAATAAAGTCAACTTTAGGATTAAAAAACTAACCTAATCTAATTTTGTTTCTGCGGCATACTTTTTAAATTCAGAAAGTTCTTTTTTAGAGATCGACTTAATATCCCCAGATTTCATATCAGATAATGAAAAAGTGCCAACGCATTCTCGCTTTAATGATTTAACTTGATACCCTAAATGATCAAAAGCACGACGCACAATTCTATTTCTCCCCTCAGAAATTGTTACCATAAGTTCATTACGAGATTTAAACAAAGAAACATTACTAAAACAAACAGGTCCATCATCTAACATAAGTCCTTTTTCCAGCCTAGTAATATCTTTTTTTTCTAAATATCTATCTAATTTAACATAATATTCTTTTTCTATTTTATATGATGGATGCATTAATAAATTTGAAAAATCACCATCATTGGTCATAACCATAAGTCCATTAGAATGACGATCTAACCGCCCTACAGGCATAACAGGTTTCCCAAATTTTTTAATATAGTCACCAATACAAGCCCTTCCAGAAGGATCTTTCATAGTAGATAAGATACCCTTAGGCTTATAAAATTTAAAATACATATACTCATAGTTATGATCAACATATAAACCATCAACTTTTATAGAATCTACATTAGGCGTAACAGGAAGTTTTAAATCTAAAACAAGCTCTTCGTTAACAAACACTTTTTTATCTTTCATTAAATTCAAAAACTCTCTTCTTGAATAAAAAGACTGAGACGTTACATATTCTTCTAAACTAATTTTTTTTATCATCTGGTAATCTTAAATGAAACATCGGGGATTCATCAAGGTAAACTTTATAATCGTTTAAATTAAATAATACTTTTCTAGATTGAATATAACCTTCATCAAAGTAAACAGTTGTTAAACTATCAGTATGAATAGAGTTTTTTTTCAAATCATAATATAACTGTTCAGAATGTAACCAAACAGGAGATTTATCACTTAAATATACCAAATAAGGATCCTCCATATATATATTAGACTTATTTAAATTATACATCATGGACGACGAATTAAATCGAACAGTAGTTAACTCATCTAAAAAAAAAGCACCTTGAGTTTCAAATAAATTAATTTGATTAGATTTCCGATAAATAGTAGCTTTATCAGATATAAATTCACTTTCTAATTTACCATCATTAAAATGAGATACAACAATATTTTCAAACGAAAAATCAGGTAAAGTTGAGTCCATATCTTTATTCATAAATTTAATATCATACAAAAATACAAAATAAATAATTGTTACTAATATTAAAAAAAACAATCCTGTACTAATTTTATTTAACATCTAAATCCTCAATTCAATCCTTTGCCTGTAGCCTACCTTCTTTTAAAAAGTGCT
>CAXBWG010000049.1:0-9265 GCA_963979105.1 uncultured bacterium
TGAAGGAAAACAAACAGTTATTGTAATTGCAGCAACAAACAGGCCAGATATTTTAGATCCCGCACTTCTAAGACCAGGAAGATTTGACCGCCACGTTACAGTGGATAAACCAGATTTATTAGGCAGAGAAGAAATTTTAAAAATTCATGCCAAAGGTAAAAAAATTAATAAAAAAGTAGATTTAGAAATTATTGCTCGAGGAACCCCTGGGTTTACAGGCGCTGATTTAGCCAATTTAATTAACGAGGCATCCTTATTAGCTGCAAGAGAAAATAAAAAAGAAGTAACAATGGATTATATAGAAGAGTCATTAGAGCGTGTGATTGCAGGGCCTAAACGAAAATCACGTGTAATGAGTGCTCATGAGAAAAAAGTAATTGCATATCATGAAGTTGGACATGCAATAGTAGCTGCACGAACATCTAAATCAGATCCTGTTCATAAAATAAGTATATTACCAAGAGGAAAAGCGCTAGGTTACACACTTCAGTTACCACTAGAAGATAAATTTTTAATGACAAAAGAAGAAATACTTAATCGTTTAGAGGTACTTGTTGGAGGAAGAGTTGCAGAAGAAATTATATTCGATGAAATAACTAATGGGGCCTATGACGATATTAAACGAGCAACACAACTAGTTCATTCACTTATATGTGAATATGGAATGTCTAAAAAATTAGGAACACGAAAATTTGGATCTACTAGCGATCAGGTATTTTTAGGGAAAAGCTATTCTAATGATCAAAAAGATTATTCAGAATCAACAGCCTCGTTAATAGATGAAGAAATAAAAACCATAATAGACAAAGCCTACGAAAACTCTAAAAAGATCCTAACAAAAGAAAAAGAAATGCTTCACAAAATTTCAAAACTACTTCTTGAAAAAGAAATTATTGAAGGCGATGAATTTCTATCAATTCTAAATAACGAAAAACTAGCTAAACCAAAAGCTAAGCCAAAAGCTAAACCAAAAGCAAACACAACACTATCTAAGAAAATAAAAAATCTAACAGATATCGATACATCATCAAATTTAGGTGGCCCCGCAGCTGCTCCAGCATAAAACCCAATGACTCATTTCGATATAGTCGTTGCGCATGATTTAAACAATGCAATAGGCCATAATAAGCAATTATTATGCCATATACCAGAAGATATGAATTATTTTAAAAGGCTCACAAGTAGCACTGCTAACAGAGCAAAACAAAACATAGTTATTCTTGGAAGAAAAACATATGAATCGATTCCAGAAAAATTTAGACCACTCCCAAACAGAATCAACATTGTAATTTCTTCAAAAAACAATAATTACAAAAACACATATCACGCAAACACACCAGAAGATGCATTAGAAATAGCCTCTACCCTACAAACAGAAAATAAAGCCGAAACTATTTTTTGCATAGGTGGCTCCCAAATTTATAAGCATTTAATTTCACATCCAAATTGCAGGTTTTTGTATGTAACATTAATCCAAAAAAAGTTTAAAGCAGACGCCTTTTTTCCAAACTACAAATCAGATTTCATAAAAGAAACTAGCAAACATATAATTACAAAAAAAAATATAACTATAGAATTTATCAAATATAAAAAATAAACTAAATTAATTTACAAACCGTTTAGTATTAATAGGAATAGGAATTAATTCTTTAAATTCATCATCAATAATTCGAGGCGTTATTGCAATCACTAATTCAGTTTGATTTTGCGTTTCTTTAGACGATTTAAATAAGGCTCCAGCAATAGGTAATCGAGATAATAACGGAATCTTAGAATTGCTATCTGAATCGGACGAGTTAAATAATCCTCCAATTAAAACAGTATTATTATTTTTCACAAAAACCGTTGTGTTAACTCGTCTTGTTCGTACAATAGGAATATCATTATTTGAACCACTATATCCATTAATATAACTTACCTCAGGTACAATTTTTATTTTTATTTCTTTTGTATGAGAATTTATTTCAGGCAAAACTGTTAAATTAATACCAGCATCCACAAAATTTACAGACTCAGCAACTACCCCACCGGCACCAATCGTTACAATTTTATAAGGTATTCTATCTCCAATAAATATTTCAGCTTGCTGCCCATGTATAGCTTTAATCCTAGGTTTTGCAATAATTTTAGCTTTTCCCTCTGTTTCTAACAACGCAATCACAGCAGATAGGGTAAATGTAGTTGTATATGTAAATGTTCCATCGGTATCAGATGTTTGCAGGCCAATTCCAGAAGATTCAGGCCAGGTAACTCCTAAATTATCTAACATAGATTTAGTAATCTCTATAATTTGTGCTTCTAACATAATTTGAGGCACTTTTTCTGAATCAAGTTTTTGAATTATTTGATTAATTTTATTTACTTTTTTGGTATCTACAGTATAAATAAAGAAATTATCCTGAACCTGAATAGTTTCTCCTGAAACCAGATAATCCGTTATAATAGCTTTTAATACCGTTGGATCAATATTATTTAAGCGCAAAATATTTGTTTCTAATCGGGTTGGCTTGTTTAAAGAATCAGTTGAACCTACCATAATAGTATTATCAACAATACTATAAGAAAACCCTTGAGAATTTAAAACAAAATCAATAGCATCAATAATTTTTACATCCTTTAATGATATAAATACTTCTCCTTGCAAAGACTTATCTGTTACAAGATTAAGAGACCCTTTTTGAGCCAAAACATTAATAACATCTTTTATATCTACACCAGCTAAATTAAGTGAAATTAATTTAGAAAGTTGAGTTTCCAACGATTGATCTCTAATTTCTTTATCTGTCTTTTCTACTGTCTCTTCAATTCTAAATAATTTATGTAATTTTGTTTTATTAAGCCCATGATCACCAATTGCATAAATATTTAATACATATTTCCCAAAAGTATCTAATTTAAATGTTTCCCTAAACAACCCATCCTCATCAAGCTTAACAATTCGACTATTAATAAATAATTCTTTTGTAAAACGAGCCCGACCAGAAATTGTAATATTATCTTTATATGTTACAAAATTATTTTGAGGTGATACAATTTCAATTTCGGGTATATCATTTCTCGAATTATCATCTTGTACAACACTACTTTTTTCAATTTTCTCATTTAAATTATCCGAAGATACTTGATAAAAAATAGTACGTTTTAAATTAATTTTTTCTTTATTATCAGCTATACCAACTATATTAAATTCATTATTTTTATTTTCTTTAAACAACTTTAAATCATATTTAAAAATACCATTATCTTCTATCGACACTTCCTTTTTATTTATAAACAATTTTTTAATATTTTTTACTATTCCTATAATAAGAACCTCATCACTTTCAGACACATAATTATCATCTGGGCTACTTATTTTTATCATTGCACCATTACTTTTTTGATCAACTAAAAATATTTTTCTTGTAACAGTTGCAACTTTAGATCGATCAACTGTGTATGCCTGAAATTGTAAAAGATCAAAATCCCCTTTTTTAGTTAACAAATAATCAAAATTAAAATCTCCTGAAGCTGTAACATTTACAGTAGCGCCATTAAATTTGAGTAAATTAGAATTATAAATAGTTCCTTGTATTTGAATATTATTTTGATTAAATATTTGGCCATCATCTATAGTATTAATTTTAATAATTGGATGTTTATTTTCAATTGATAATGTTACATCTTCAGATAATAAATCGATTGGTTTTTCAACTTGATTAATAATAGATTTTTTATAAAACACTTTTCGCACAAGTTTACTCCGAGTGCCATCAGCTCCTTCAGCTGTTAACACAAAATAATTATACCCATCTTCATTTTCTAATTCTTTTTTTAAATAAAACCTACCATCTTTATTAAAGATAATTTCTTCGTTATTCAAATATAATTTAACCGCATTGTCCACCTTTCCTTTAACAAGAACAACAGGTTTTTGCGTAACCATATTTTCTGCTGGAGAAAACAAAATAAGGTTAGGAACAACTGAAAACAAACAAGAAGTTAAAACCAAACTAAACCCAATTACAGCATATAATTTACAAAAAAACTTCATGGGACAATTTCCTCACCTAATCTTACCATGTATTGCCTATCATTACCCTCTAAAACAATACTAGAAGATGAAATACTTATTACATTAATCCAAAACACATTATTACCTTCATAAACAACATGAGTACTTCCAGAAACATCTAACACTGCAGCCGGACTACTATCATCCCAAATTATTCCAGTTAATTTAATAACCAGGGTTTTAGATTCATTATTTGGGTCATCAAAAACAGTTACCTCTGTTATTTCAACAAACGGATCTCTGCTAAATTGTATAGGCTGAGAAACAATCATAGAAAAATAAACGATAAGAATACCAAAACATAATAACAATTTCATGAGCCAGCATCCGTCATCGAAAATAGTTGTAATGTCACTATAATATTTAATACTAATGGCTTTACAGATTTACGATTAATTTGAACAGTATTTACTTTTATAGTTTTGGGAAAATTTTCAATAGAATAAAAAAAGTTCATCAAATCTTTAAAACCACACGTTAAATTCAATTTAATATCATGCGTTTTAACCCCTTTTCCTTTCTCTGTAGACTTAGAAAAAGACGTTGAATTAACTTTAATATTATTTAACTCTGCTAATTGAGGCAATTTACTAATTGAAAGCTCATCTACTTCTTTTAAGGTAAAAAACACACGTTTTTTTTCTTCTAATTCACTATTTAACCGATCTACCTCTTGTCTAATTTCCTCTTTATTAACAGTTTGTTTTTTTCTAGTTTTCAATATCTTTTCAAATTTTCCTAACATTATAGACTCTTTATCTAATCGTTCAACGGACGGAATTAAATAACTAAAAATAAATTGAACAATAACAATTAAAATAATAGATATATAAAAATATTGTTGATATTTTCGAAAAACATCTAATTTACTTTCTAATTCTTCATACGAAATTTTATCTTCTAATTTTAATAATTCTAATATATTCATTTAATTTGCCATTGAAAATTTACACTAAACGTATTAATCGTAACATCCTCATCGTATTTAGACTTTATATCTCGTAAATCCACATTAGAATACTGTGACTTCAACAAATCATAAAATTTATAAATAGAATCTTTAAAAAATGCCTGTCCACTTATTGAAACAGTATAAAGCTTGTCTTTTTGAATAACAGAAACTTTTGAAAACGAAATATCTAAAGGTAACGTTTCAACTAATTTATAAAAGAAAATATATTTAGATTCATTATCATTTTTTACACTGCCTAAAAAATCAATAGAATCCTGTAGCGTTTTAACCCGTTTTTGTTTCAATAATGACGTCTGACCTTTCTGAATAATCCGAATTTTATTTTTCACAAAATCCATATCAGTCACCACGGTGTTTATTTGCTTTACATAATTCATATTTAGCAGAAAACATAACCCCAAAATAACAGATAAAATTATAGAATATAAAATAACAAACCGTCTATTAAAAACAGGCGCTAACATCTTTTTTACCTTTGTAATATTCAATGTTTTATTTGTAGGCTCAAAATATTTCAGACATAATCCAATACCAGGAAGATATAACTGTGCATATTGATCTAATTTTTCTTTATTCTTTTCTACACTTAAAAAAGACAAATTAGAAGAGATATCATATTTACTTAATTCAAGCCCTAAGTCATTGGCTATTAACTCAAAAAACGATTCAGACAATGACACTCTAGAAAAATAAATAAGCTTTTTAGGAATAACTAACGAAGGAAATTTAGACGAGAAACTTAATAACAATTGCTTAAAATTCATAATATATGAATCCATCAAAAACTCATCATCTATTATATCTTCCATCGGCTTACGAAACACATGTGACATTAACACTCGTTCATTGCACACAATATTAAAATCAATATAACTAATATTCACAAAACAATAAATTTCGGGTTCAACATTAGCAGGCAAATTAAATTGCATAGCACGTAATGCTGACAACGAAATCAAATCAATAGACACTAAAGTTTTATCTATAAGTTTTACTATCTCACCTAAATTATCAATTAAATCTGTCGATAACGACGCATATAAAATTGTTTTTTTTATATTAGTTTTAGACCTTTCTGTTTGTATAGCACCTACATCATCATCATCATCATCATCATCATCATCATCATCATCATCATCATCATCATCAACTTTTTCTAATGCCGCTTTTTCGTATAGCTCATTTAAAGAAATACTTTGAAATCCTAATTGAAAATCTTTTTGTCTAAATAAAATGCTAGATCTAATTGAGTTTTGCAATTCTAATCGTAATTCAGCAGGATCTTCAATCGAAAATTGATCACATCTCTTTAAAAACAAATCATCATTCATAGCAATCATAACATTAGTTGCCTCAAATGAATCTTCTTCTAATACAGATGATACTTGATCTGCAATATTTTCAGGATCTGCTATAATCCCATCTAAAATAGACCTTGGAGGAATACTAATTGTTTTTACTTTTGTTACAGTGGGAACATCATTTATAAATTCAAGTTGCGAAACATAAATATTTTCTTCTGAAATTTCTAAACCAAGAACACTTTGAGAAAACTGAGTTGCCATTTAAATGGTCTTAACTGAATGTACAATAATTTCATTATCAAACGATTTCGACAAAAACGCTTGTAATGTTTTTTTAAACACCAAAGAATCTAGGCTTTCAGATACACTAGAATTCACATTTACAGTAACCAATTGAGTGTCGATATTACCAACTACCTGCACAGAGTAAGTTACCGGATAATCAATAAAGCCCAACGAAGAACTATTCAAATTCGTTTTATAAAATGTTACATCATCTTCAAAACTCCATTCAGAACTTAAATTACCTGAATTAAAATCCCAATCATTACCTAACGAAAACTCATAAATAGCATCTTCAAGCCCTGCTCTAGCTATATATTCTGCACGAATAGATTGTTCCCGCTGCTTAGCCATTATCAATCGCAATTCAATTACCTTCCAGTAAGTAAAACTAATTAACGTTACAACAAGAACAAGAAAAGACGTTAAAACTAAAATACTCCCACGCTCAGCTAGTTTTAAAAAGCCTGTTGTCTTCATTCGACATTCGATGATTTTAATAACTTAATAGAGTTAATAAGTAAGCCTTGTTGCTCTTTAGTTAGAAATTTCTTTTCATTTTGAGTCACATAAGTAACTGCTTCATTAATATCAATAAAAGCTAAATCTAAAATAAATACATACTCTTGAATTGCTAAATCTACATATTTAAATTGAGGTCTTTTTTTACTAAACAACTTTAAATCAAACGATTGAAATTTATAATCTAAAGAATCAAAAAATTGCTGATCAAATAACTGATTTAACCCAGCATATATACCTAAATCTACCGAATCATTTCGAAACGCCTCAATATAAATTAAAGACCTAAATGTATCTAGAGGTGTAATAAAATCTAAATTTACAATCATATTTTTAGATACATATTCATTTGAGACAACCTTCATTTGAAAACTATCTTCAGCGGAGTAAAGTGCCACCAAATAATAATCATAGTCTCTTGAAACATGGCTACTCGTTAAGTTAAGTTCCAAAGAAGACGAAACCAATTTACCCGATATTTGAGACTTTTTAACGTCTGTAACTTTAATTTTATCTTTATCATAAAAAACAGGTTTATAATTATATTTTTCATTTAAAAATAACTTATCTGGATTATTTGGTGACTGTTTATTAGGTGAAAGTGTTTTTTCTAGCAAACAATACCCCCAGGCAAGTTCATATACTTTATCTTTTTTGTATCCACGAATTAAAGTATAAATTGGATTTTCACTATCAAAAACAAACGAATCAACAATAACCCCGGCGGCGTCTAAGTCAATAAATTGCTTTGACACAAGTTCAGAATAATACGCATCGTCTTTAACAACAACTTCATAAACTTGTTTATTTTTAAAATAAGACGTCACCCAAACATCATTATTTGAAAATCGTTTAAAATTTACACCGTTTAATTCAGGCAACCTAACAATATTAGATGTTGAAAGAATAGAAGAGTTTAATTCCGTTGGTTTAAAATACAATTGATCCGTTTTGTAATTTAAAACAAACGAATTTAACACATTAGAATCATCTGTAGTTTGCTGCACAATTTTCCCGCAAGAAAACAAAAAAACAAAGCAAAAAAAGCACACTATAAACTTTGAAAATTTAATTTCAGAAAACATAATATAATTATAAATGATTTAAGGTATTGCTGCTATAGAAATAATTACAAAATTTCAATACAATAATCTTCATTTTTTTTTCGTGTTATATTAGTAACATGGGACAATTTAACGCACAATCTATTAATCCGCTATTTCAGCCCGATGGGATTAGTAAAAATCAAGCAACAGAAAAGTTAAAAAGTTTTATAAAAAATCTTGATTCACTAAGCGCTCAAACACATAAAAATTTTAAACCAGAATTAGTAAGCCTTCTAAAAGATACAAGTTATGCACTAAAGGCATTTATAGATTCACCTCAGCAAAACACTCCCAAATTAATGCTCTCATCAGAAAAACTACTTAATTTTTTGGCAGAAACAAACCCGGAATTTCTTGAATCAAATATGGACGAATTAAATCAAATAAAGAAAAAAAACAAAAAATCTTCTGTAACAGAACTTCTCCATTTAAAAAAAGCTATTCTAGCAGGGTTTACACAAATCGAAGCAACTAACCAAACAAATAAAATAGCCCCTGTAAAAACAGATTTTTCATCAAAATTAAAACTATTTTCTAGATTAAATTCAGAATCCTCCACTTCGGATATTAATTCAAAAAAAGACGTATTAGAATCATTTGGCTTTACAGAAGAAGAAACATCATCTGCCTTATCTGAAAACCCAAACTTATTTAACGCCCTACTTAGTTTACTTCCGCAAAGCACATCTAGTTCCGCCTCATCAACCAGCCAAGAACTTCAAAAACTCACAAGAGATATTACTATAGCAGACCTAAACACTAGTGCCAAAACACCACAAGAAAACAAAACAGAATCAAAAGAAATGGCAATAGAATTGATCACATCACTTCTTATAAAAAACGAAACAAACAAGCTCCATGATGCATTCTTAAACCTAGAATCATCAACTCAAACCATATCAGATAGTACCCCTAAACAAATTGAAGAAATTTTAGCAAAAGATTATAACGATTTAACGCTTGGTGATTTAAATGCATTAGAAATTTATTATACAAACCAAAAACAAACAAACGCAGCATCTAC
>CAXBWG010000050.1:0-9186 GCA_963979105.1 uncultured bacterium
TTGATTAAACTGTCGAAAGGTATCTGTGTAATTATAAGAGTCTATAATTTTATCTAACCATTGTCTTTCAATGGGTAAAAACCCAGACACATTTTGATTTTCTTTTGGCCTAGCTAAATCGATTTCTGTGTGAGCAGTATTAAAATCACCCGATATAATTATTGGCTTTTTATAAAATTCTTTTAATTGATTACAGTAATCAAAAAAAGTTTGATAAAATCTTAATTTATAATCAAGTCTTAAATCAGATTGTTGTCCATTTGGAAAATAAATGCCAAACGCAATAAAATCATCAAATTCAGCACCAATAACCCGCCCTTCATTATCAAATTCTTCAACACCAATCTTTTTAAAAATTTGAATCGGTTTAATTTTAGTAAAAATAGCAACACTGCTATATCCTTTTTTTTGAGCACTAAAATAATCCGAAAAATATCCTTTTGGATTTTCTAGTTCAACTGGGACTTGCTCTGGTTGACATTTAGTTTCTTGAACAAACAAAATATCTGGGTTTATCTCATCTAACATGTCATAAAAGGCCCCTTTATTATAACAAGCTCTTATACCATTAACGTTCCAAGAAATAATCTTCATAAAATTCATCATAAAAACTTTATCAAAAAAAAACTAGAGTTTTATTAAAATAATATTTGTATCAAACTTAAATCAATATATATATTATGCTATAATTAATTTTATGAAATTATTTAAAACTTTACTAATATTAACAATGCAACTCCCTTAATGGGATTTTAATTTCATTTTTTATCATTATTTTGTATAATTTTTATTTCAAGAGGAGTTTAAACACATGTCACGCCATATTAAAATTTTTGATACAACATTAAGAGACGGAGAACAATCTCCTGGTTGTTCAATGAACATAAAAGAAAAATTAGATGTAGCTCATCATTTAGAACTATTAAATGTAGATATTATTGAAGCCGGCTTTGCAATAAGTTCTAAAGGCGACTTTGAATCTATCAAGGCAATAGCTAAACGATTAAAAACACCAATTATCTGTAGCCTATGTAGAGCTGTAAAAAAAGACATTCAAACAGCAGCAGAGTCTGTAGAAGATGCCAAAAAACCACGAATCCACACATTTATTGCAACATCTGATATTCATATGCAACATAAACTTAAAATGAGCCCAGAACAAGTTTTGCAACATGCAGTAGATGCAGTTTCTTATGCAAAAACATTTGTAGAAGATGTAGAGTTTTCATGCGAAGATGCAGGAAGATCTAATCCTAAATTTTTAGCTCAAGTTTACAATGCTGTAATAAAAGCAGGTGCTACAGTTATTAATGTACCAGATACCGTAGGTTATATGAGCCCAGAAGAATTTGGGAATTTAATTAAGTATTTATCAAATAATGTAATTGGAATTGAAAACGTTGATATATCGGTTCATTGTCATGATGATTTAGGCCTAGCTACTGCAAATTCATTAGCTGGAGTTTTAAATGGTGCAACCCAGGTTGAATGTACAATCAACGGAATTGGCGAACGTGCAGGAAACACCGCAATGGAAGAAATTGTAATGAGCTTAGCTGTAAGAAAAGATAATTATAATGCTCATACAAAAATAAATACAAAAGAAATCTATAAAACATCACGCTTAGTAAGCCATATTACAGGATCTGTTGTTCAGTCAAATAAAGCAATCGTAGGTGCAAATGCATTTGCACATGAGGCAGGAATCCATCAGGATGGTGTTTTAAAGAAAAAAACAACTTATGAAATTATGAACCCTGAAATGATAGGATTATCTGAAAACAAACTTGTATTAGGAAAACATTCAGGTAGGCATGCCTTTATAGATAGATTAAACGAGTTAGGTTACAGCTTAACTGATGACGAAATTCAAAAAGCATTTACACGATTTAAAGCATTAGCAGATAAGAAAAAAGATGTGTTAGAAGAAGACTTGCATGCATTAGTTAGTGATGAACTATATCAAAAACAAGATTTATATGCATTAGAGTATTTAGAAGTTATTACAATAACAGACCAAAAACCAAAGGCTATAGTGAAACTAAAATTTGAAAACAAAATTATTGAAGGTAATTCAGAAGGAGCCGGCTCAATTGACTGTGTGTACAAAACAATAGATTCATTAATAGGCGAACCTATAAACCTTCAGGAATACACCTTACAATCTATTACAGGCGGCACAGACGCCATGGGTGAAGTTGTTGTGCGGGTTAAAGATAAAGATAGAATTTTTTCTGGACGTGCCTCTTCTACAGATGTATTACGCTCGTCTGCAAAAGCGTATTTAAATGCCATAAACAAAATGATAAATGCACGTGAAGTACAACGTATTAAACCGTCACTTTAACCAAAGGAGAAAACAATGAAAATAGCAGTAATCGGTGGAGATGGAACAGGGCCAGAAGTAATTAAAGAAGCTGTAAAAGCCTTATCCGAACTAAACAAGCAATTTAATTTAAATTTAACTATGACGGAACTAAACTATAATGGAACACGTTATATTGAAGAATCAAAATTATTATCTGATAAAGAATTAGACTATTTAAAAAGTTTTGATGCAATTTTATTAGGCGCAATCGGACACACAGATGTAAAACCGGGGATTTTAGAAAAAAACATTTTGCTTAAAATGCGATTCGGGCTAGATCAATATATAAATTTACGTCCCATTAAATTATACCCAAATGTAGAGTCTCCTTTAAGAAATGCAACTCCTGCAGATATAAATTATGTAGTTGTTAGAGAAAACACAGGAGGGCTTTATACAGGTGAGGGATCTTTTGAAGAAAAAAACACTCCAAACGAAGTTGCAACTCAAAAAATGATCTACTCACGACACCAAGTAGAAAGATGTATAAAATATGCATTCGAGTATACCTGTAAACGAAATAAATCCTCTGTATTTAGAGGCTTAAACCAAGAGGATAAAGATAAAGGGTTTATTGGGAAATTAACACTATGCGGAAAAACAAATGTATTGTCTTACGTATTTGATTTATGGCAACGTACATTTAATGACGTAGCAAAAGAATATCCTCAAATTAAAACAGATTATGTTCATGTTGATGCAGCTTGCATTTATATGGTAGATAACCCGGCTCGTTTTGATGTAATTGTAACAAGTAATATGTTTGGCGATATTATTACTGATTTAGGCGCTAGTACTCAAGGGGGGCTAGGTGTAGCACCTGGTGCTAACATTAATCCAGCAGGGGTTTCTATGTTTGAACCTATCGGAGGAACAGCTCCAGATTTTACAGGTAAAAACCAAATAAACCCAATTGCTGCAATTGGTGCTGCTCAAATGATGCTAGAAACATTAGGAAAAACTGTAGCTGCAAACTCATTAGAAAAAGCAATTGCAACAGTAATTACAAAAATGAAATCTCAAGCTGCGGCTCAAATGGGTTTTAGCACAACTAAAATTGGAGACTTAATCGTAAATGAATTACAAAATCAAAATGTTACAAACAAAAGATAAGTTAAGAAAAGAGCTTAAAAAAAAGCTTACAACATTAACTTCTAAAGATAGAAATTTAAATAGCATAAAAATAAATACAAACTTAAATTTACTATTAACAAAACTAAATATACAGACATTATGTGTATTTATACCTACATCTAACGAACCTGATCTGAATATAGATGAGTTACTAAAAAAACATGATTCTGTTTATTGTCCAAAATTTATAAAATCATCTTATAATTACTCTAAAATTAAACATATATCCGAACTTACTATGGGAAAATACAATATTTTAGAACCAAGACAATCTATGCCCTTAAGTGATGATTATTTAAAATCAAAAAACATAATCTTTTTAGTTCCTTTAGTAGGCTTTGATAATCAAGGAAATAGAATAGGTTATGGCAATGGTTATTACGACCGATTATTAGCAAATGTAACTGGGCCCAAAATAGGTATTTGTTTTTCATTTCAAGAAACTCCTGCAATAATTACAGACCCTCATGATAAAAACTTAGATTACATAATTACTGAAAACAAAATCATTTCAAGCACGAAATCATCACCTAAACAATAAAATGAGTTTAACTCCAAACTTATCACCTCTCTTTTTTCAAAACACATCAAGTAAATTTGAGTATAAAAAAGTAACCGCAACCGCAGCGACAGGACTAACTACTTACCCTATGTATTACGGATATAGAACCATAGTTCATGACGTATATAAAAACATACCTTTAAAAGAATCATTAAAAGATTTTTTAAAAAAAGAAATAACATCATTATCTAAATTTCCATTTTTCAGATTAAGACATTTAAGAGAAATATGTCTTTTTCATACAGATAATGCATGCTGTGACATGGCACAAAATTCAATTAATAATAACAATGCACATCAACTGGGAAGTATTTTAGCACTCACAACATTATTTTCATCTTTAGAAATATCACAGCTAGGATATCGTTTAAGCGTAATGCGCTCACCTAAACTTTTTATACCAATTATGATTCGACAAATCGGAACTCTAGCCACAATAAATTGTGGAAAACACGCAGCAAATGACCCGAGTAACCCACTTTACATTCAAGCTCCATTAGCCCTAGGTGCACTTTCAACAATAGCTCAAAATATTTTCTTAAAAAACGTATCAAAACTATCTAGTCCCATTAAATCTATAAATTCATTAAACCCCAACGTTAGCCCCAATAGAGGTTATAATTTAAACACATTATTAAGCAACTCAGCACATATTCTACAAAGTGCAATTACCAAACGTAACGTACATCTGTTTTTTGCATCAAGCGTATCTAGAGCCGTATTCGGCTCTTTTTCAGGCGCTCTATATGAATATATTTACAACAACTAAAGATTTATTTTTGTAGTTACTAAATAATGAATACTTTTCTTTATTTTATCCTGGCTAACAGGTAATCCAAACCTATTAACAAGAATTAAATAGACCTTCACAACCTTATTAAGAAACAAAGATTTGTTCTTATTATAATTAGAATTTAAAATAACACTAAATTTAGCTTTAAGAACATCTTCTACAGACGATTTAGGCAATTTAATAGCCGTATTTACCAAAGCCTCTTTAAAAAATTCAATTAAAAAAATTACAGCATTATTTTGTTTTAAAGCAGCAATTAAATTTTGCTCAGAAAAATCATACGAAATATCATAAACAGATACAGCTTTATTATTAAAATCAGACAGAACATACCCTTGAGAAATAGCAAAAATTTCAAATTTTTTATTTTCTAATTGACGACGATGTAAAATTTCAATTAAATGTTTAAAATCAAAAGATTTATCTGTTGTTGTTTCCTGATACGTTGTAACCAGCTCAAACCACAATAAAGCTAATTGCTGATAAAAATCCTCGGAGGCATTTTGACAAACTGCAGGCAAAACATCTTTCCATTGATGCGCTAAGCTTTCCATATTTAATTCTAATGGAATCTCTAAACTTCCATATGTATTTAAAATTTCTAAATAAGTTAATAAAAATGAATAAACATCATTTGCATTTATAAAATCATTTAAATCAGCAATACTCTTCATGCATTTGCTTTTTTCATAATATTATCATACGCAACGTTAATCTCTTTAATTTTCTCTTCTGCAAATTGTTTAAATTCACCACCTAAATGATGAACTTTATCTGGATGATATTTTTTACAAAGCTGTTTATATGCTTTTTTAATATCAGCAACAGCGGAATTTTCTGAAATACCTAATACATCATAATCTGATTTAGCACCTTTAGCAGAGTATTTATTTTTTAACTGTTCATAAAACTGTGAATCTATATTTAATTTAGCAGCAATCTTATCAAGTAAATTAGACTCCTGTATAGAAAACTCATCATCTGCAAGCATAATAGCTAACAATAACTCCATACATAATTGTTTTTCATCGGCTTTAAATTGAGAATTCATTTCATTTATTAACACGTCTAACGAAACATGTTTTCTAAGCGAATGATGAACCAAATCTTGAACCCAAAGTAATTTAGTAGATTGAAAGCCTAGTCTAGCATTAAAAAATGTTAACACAGCTTGAATTTCCCGCGGATCAATTTTCCCATCTGCTTTTATTGCATGAACGGTTAAATGTATCATTAACTCAACATAATGTAACCTCTGGCCAGAGTCATGCTTAATATTGTTATTAATTCGTGAATTAGATGTAATTGCTTTTAAAATTTTATATCCAACATAAAAGAAAATAAACAATGGGAAAAAAGAAAGTAATGGCAATAATAAAAATAACGTTTTAAAGCCACCAAGCATTAAAAAAACAATTAAACCTAAGCCAAAATAATTATTACCATTATTATAAGATCTGTATTGCATGAGTCTATTATAAATTATTGTATTTAATGCGTTAAGTCATCAGTTTTCAAATAAAACAAATCAGATAATGACGAAATCAAATATGTAGGATTTTCATTTTCCAATAGCACACTATCTCTATAGCCATAACTTACAGCAACTGAGGTGATATTTGCATTTTTCGCAGTTTGAATATCGACTTCAGTATCTCCAATAAACACCATATCTGATAATTCACATTGAGTTTCTTCTTGGATTTTTGAAATTCCAAGAGGACTTGGTTTTGCTATATTATATGTATCTGGGCCAATAATTTTTTCAAAAAATTTATCTATATTAAGATGCTTAAGTATATCAATAGATTGACAACTTGGTTTATTGGTTAACACATAAACTTTTTTATTTTGCTGAACTAATTTAGATAATGTATCTTTAACTTCAGGATATAAAGTCGTAGTAGAAAATTTTTGATCTTTATATAAACGTACAAACTCTTTTTCAAATACATCAAAATCAAAACGTGAATCATTAATAGTCTTTGTAAGAAAGCAACGCAAATCAGGACCAATCAATGCCTTTATACTTAAATTATCAAGTCGATCAAACCCACAAATTTCAAGAGCATCATTAAGTGAAGACATTACATCTTGCATAGAATCAATCAAGGTGCCATCTAAATCAAATACAAAAACATGCTTGGTATTAAGCATTTACAACATCCTTATTTAAGTAAGCCCAATTAATAACCCCCAAATCATTATTTTTTAATTCTGTTTTAACAAAATCAAGATCTTCATAAGATTCAATAGTTAACAAAATAGAAGATATATAAGGAGTATGCCTGTAAGCGCTCAACGCAAGAGATCTCAATTGCAAATCAGGGTTATAATTAGGGTTTAATTCAAACAATTTACGCTTTAATTGGAATGCATCTGAATTATGCAATAAAACTAAATAATTAGTCATTGATTTAATCGTAAAATTAAAATAAGAAAAATAATTATCTACAACATCATGAATCTTATTTAAATAAGACTTACCTTGTAATAGATTCATGTATTGTTCAACAGCAGGATATATACCTTTATTTACAATATTTTGAAAGGTAAGAATTCCTTTTGTAGAATCATAATAATTAGAAAGTTGTTCAAAAAAGATTAAATAATCTACCTCTGATTGTGTATCTTCAAACGTAGTTAATTGTTGTTTCAAATTATGTTCTAAATCTATTCCAGCATGAATCATATCCTCAATTTCAAGTAAAGAAATCTCTTCTGGTTCTGGATAATCAGATAAATGAAAAGACATATTTTTATAATGTGTATAAAAAGGTCTATTTGTTATAACAAACACATTATTAGTTTTAAATTGTGCTAAAAAAGAACCCACGTTATCTTGGGTTTTCAAATGAGTATCAATTAAATTAAACGGACACTCAAATACCAAGAAGTGATGATTAGAAATTTGATTATTTAATAACGCAAAAAATTCCTCTACATTAAATAACTCAACAAAATCATCACGAAACACAAAATTATCAAAACAAATTCCGTAAGAAGAAAGTCGTCCTCGTTTAACTTCGGTTTCTAAATAAACAAATAATTCTAAAAGATAATCATAAAAAAGTTTCTTTTGAACAACTTTAGCTTCTTTTTTTACATTATCACGATTAAAAAAATAATCCGGATCTTGAATTATATATGAATCAATTGAATCTAACCCCAATCTTATTAAAGAATCTGTTATATCTTGCTTTAGAAATTCGGGATTCAGGTTATGAATAAAATTAGAATCAACACGACTCTCAAAATCGTCACCTTTGGAGTATTTAGAGTCAAAATACCCAGATTTAAGACATAAATAAATAGAATCTCTAACTAATACCTCATCATAAATTAATTGATTCACAACTTCACCAACAGATTCTTGAGCATGAGAATTAAAGCAATGTGATTCAAAGTGAATAAGTTTAATACCCTCTTTAATACTATCAATTAATAATTGTTTCTGATCATTCGATTTAGTTAATGTAACAGTTGAGAAAGAAATATCTGCCAAACTGTTAGATTGAAGTGATGTATTTAAATAGGTACTAAAGCTATTACTCATAAGTATTTATTATAGTATCACAAAAAATAAAAGAGACAGAGTCTAATTCGTAAAAGGTGCTAAGTAAAAAAAGAATTGCAAAAAAAAATAAAATCTGATAATTAATTCAGAAAAAAACACTCACAACCTTCACTTATTTAGGGGTTTAATAAACATTCATTTATAATAAACAAAAATATTAACTAAAATTACTATAAAATAAAGACCTTCAAAATCAACTACTTAAAAATCAATAAAAACCACATTTCTTAACGAATCATCACCATATTTTCTTCCCACAAATTCGAAATAACTGACACAATTTGTGGATCTGCAATCGACGTTAAATCACCTATTTCTTTTTGTGCCACGATATTTTTTAAGATTCGTCGCATAATTTTACCACTTCGTGTTTTAGGTAAATCAGGCACACAAATTATATGTTTTGGCCGAGCAATTGCACCTATTTGAGTAACAACTGATTGTTTAAGTGTTCCAATAATCTCATCAGATTGTTCAACACCTACTTTTAAAATAACAAATGCAACTAAGGCTTGCCCCTTAATATCATCAGGCATTCCAACAACAGCAGCTTCAGCAACGTCTTTACAATCAACTAAACTACTTTCTACTTCCATCGTACCAATTCTGTGTCCTGCAATATTTAATACATCATCAACTCGTCCTAACACCATAATATAACCATCTTTATCTTTTACGGCCCCATCTCCTGCGAAATAAGTGTCAAATTTAGACCAATAAACCTCTTTAAATCGGTTATCATCACCCCAAAT
>CAXBWG010000051.1:0-9093 GCA_963979105.1 uncultured bacterium
CTTATCAAGTCGTTATTACAGCTACTGATTCTTCCAATAATTCTTCTGCTCAAACTGTCACGGTTACTGTATCTGATGTCGATGAAATTGCGCCAATAATAACTGGACCTTCTGGTAACGCTGGGGATTCTACTAGTACTAAATCTATTAATGAAAACTCCACTGCTGTTCATACTTTTTCTGCTAACGAATCTGTAACTTGGACTAAATCCGGAACCGATGCAGCTGATTTTTCTATTAATAGTTCGAGCGGTGCATTAAGCTTTTCTAGTGCTCCAGATTTTGAAAATCCAGTTGATAGTGATACTAACAACACTTATCAAGTCGTTATTACAGCTACTGATTCTTCCAATAATTCTTCTGCTCAAACTGTCACGGTTACTGTATCTGATGTCGATGAAATTGCCCCAATAATAACTGGACCTTCTGGTAACGCTGGGGATTCTACTACTTCTACATCTATTAATGAAAACTCTTCTGCTGTTCATACTTTTTCTGCTAACGAATCTGTGACTTGGACTAAATCCGGAACCGATGCAGCTGATTTTTCTATTAATAGTTCTACCGGTGCATTAAGCTTTGCTAGTGCTCCAGATTTTGAAAATCCAGTTGATAGTGATACTAACAACACTTATCAAGTCGTTATTACAGCTACTGATTCTTCCAATAATTCTTCTACTCAAACTGTCACGGTTACTGTAAGCGACGTTAATGAACCTCCTAGTTTAACCGGTGACTTTTCTGCTTCTATGAATGAAGGTGCCTCTTACAGCCTAACTACCACTGACTTATTTTTTACTGATGTCGATGATAATAATGCTGGGGTAATCTTCACTGTATCTAATCTTTCTAATGGCGTTATTAAACTTAGTGGATCTGACTCGTCTACCTTTTCTGGTACAAACTTAAACGATGGCAACGTTACCTTTGTTCATGATAATTCTGAAACTACTTCTGCTTCGTTTGATATTACCGTCGAGGATGGCAATGAAGATTCTTCTAACCCTTCTTCTCAAACGGTTTCTATTTCTGTTTCTGCAGTTAACGATATTGCCCCTATTTTAAACTCTATATCTAACCCAGCAGCAATTTCGTCTAATGCTGGGCAGCAATCACTTACTGTAACCGGTGTCAGCTCCAATGGCGAATCCGGTGAAACGTTAACTCTTACAGCTTCCAGTAGCGATACTGCTATTATTGAATCTACATCTGTTAATTACACGTCTGGAAATTCAACTGGCACTATTTATTTTACACCTAACACTACGGCCAATGGCACTGCCACTATTACAATACGCGTGAGCGATGGAACGCTATATTCAGAACAAACGTTTACGGCTCAAGTAAACTATATTGATATTGCGCCTACCAGTTTAGCCTTTAGTAGCTGGGACAATACAGTTGCATCGAGTAACTTTACCTTTAATACAAACCCATCTTCTATTCCAAATAATGGCATTACGTGGAGCTACAACGTTTATAAACAAGAATCCGGTGGTAGCTTGGTTTATGTTAAAAATGTAACTACCAAAGAAGTATCGTTTACCAAAGAAGAACTAGAACCCTCTAAAACATACACTATTCGGGTTTATTCAGTACGAAATGGGACCGAAACAGCAAACTACGTTGATTCGGCTAGTTATGAAGTTCCTTATATAACTCAAGTTGGAGTTTATTTTAGATATAATACGGCATGGACATCCTCTGGGTTTTCTGCTGCCAATGTTAATGTCGGAATTGCTCGTATTGATGGCCAAAATAGAAATTATGATCGAAGTGATTTGTCTGGTATTACTAGACAAGCATCACACTACAGTGCTCAAACTAACTTTGCTCACGGACAAACTAATGCTACTTTATCTGTAGATGTACCCATTTCAAAAAGCACAAATTATGAGTTTACTCATGTTCAACTTGATGTTGATGATAATGGGGCGCTTCAATTAGGTCATAGTACAATGAATTATGGATTTGTTATTTATATTAGTGAAGTTGAATTTTCAAATGGAACAAATAGAACATTTTCTACAAGTAATAATTTAACTATTGGCGGTGGCGTAACTGGATCTTCGGGCACCGGCACCGCTTCTGGACCAGGCGGTGGACTTGTTTGGGCGTTTTATGTATCTACCAATAATACATATCAAAATAATAAGCTTAATACCGGTTCTGGTTCTATGGCTAATATAGAACGCGTGAACTGGAATGGAGGTAGACATATTGATTTAGATGCTAATAAAACTACCTTATTTAATATGTGGGGAGCAGAAACCCATGATAGTCAGCATAAATGGATTGTGTTTGATTAAAAACAATTCAATTCTTAGTTTCCACATAAGGTAATCTATTAAATCAATGAAAATAAATTAACTCGTTTATGTATATATTTTTTAATAAAATATATATAATCAAACAAATAAACTACCTAATTTAACGAAACCTAATTATTCGGGTTGAATTACTTAAAATATTTTATCTATGTTTTAAATCTAATTATTTAGGGAACAACATGACTCTATGTTTACCAAAAATTATGAGCCCTTGAAAAAAAAGTCTCAAAATTTAACACCTTCAAATTTTGTTACCGAATTTAATTGGGTGTATACCCATTTACATACCTTAAAATGCTTTTCAACTAAAGAAAAATTTAATGCATTTTGCAAATTTGTTACTACTAGAAACTGTTTTAAAGCTCATGCCGATTTACACCTTTTACTTAAACAGCAAATTAGTGCAGGATCTTTCAGCAAGCCTCCCTCCACATTAAATATTCACCTACTTATCGATTTATTAACGAAACCTAACAGTTTCCCTCAACATTTAATCACTTTTCTTAACCAAAATATTGCATTAATACAAAATTCTCAAAATAACTCAGAATTATCAAATTCATCACGAAATAACTCAGCTATTTCAAAAACTAATAATTTATCTAAACCTAAGTCTAATAACCCCAAAATATCTTCATCCAATTCAACTTACTGCTCTTCTATCAAACTAACTTCTGAAGAAAAAAACATCTACGATAGAATGAACCGAAAATCTCACCCAATTTTTAAATGGGATGCGATTCAAACAAGTTTTTACTATTATAATAGCGATACCTTTAAAGGAAACTCACGAACAGCATTAGATTTATATATCAAAAAACAAAATATTGAATTAAATAAAGTAACTCTCAATGCTATGCCAATCGTTCATTATGTTATTAGTGTTTCTGATAATGAAAGTTTAAAACTATTAATCCAACACAACGTTTGTCTAACTCTTAAATCTAACAAAAATGAAACGCCTATTGAGTTTATTTTAAATTTCAAAACACAAAATACCAACTTAACTAAATTAAAAGAGTGTTTAATGACATTAATATCTCATGATAAAACATTTGAATCTAAAGATGATCAAAAACGCGCATGTGCAATTTGGGCAACAATTCATGGATTTAGTGATTTAATAAACCTTTTAATTAGAAAAAAAACTAATTTAAATGTCATAGACTCTAATGGAAACTCTCTTATTACCCTTGCTATTAAATATAGCCATCATGGGGTATTAAAATTATTAATTACAGCTGGAATCGACATAAATAATGCAAATCACTTTGGAGAAACGCCCGCATTTATTGCCACTTGGACTGGGAACTATTTAGGATTATCTTATTTAGTAGAAAATGGTGCAAATATAAATAAATCAGATAAAACAGGACAATCCCCTATTCATGTCGCATTACATAACAACAACGAATCTATCTTACACCTTTTATTCGAATATGGTGCAGATATAAATATAGTGGATAAATATGGTAATTTAGCACTAAATAATACAAGCAGATCTGCATCTAATGCATTATTATTTGCTAAAATTAGTTCTGCAGATCTTATTCTTCCAAAAACGTTAATAGACTCCGATACACCTGAACATATAAATTTAACAGAATTCAAAACACTCATGATAAGAAGACACTGTGCAGTAATCGCACATCGACTTCTTTCAAATATAGCTCTAACAGACATCCAAAAACAACTACTAAAAACTCTTTGTAAAACAGATAAACAATTAATAATTAAAATCGCTCAAAACTATTTAATTGCTAATAAAGCTGGGTTAACTATTAGCGAAATCCAGCATCACATTAGTCTCTAAAAAAAATTTAATTTATCTGCTAATATTTGATATATGCGCATGTATAAATACTTAATATCTATTTTTTTAATCGTTGGTTTTGTAGTTAGTGTTTCTCATGTTCATTTTGAAGCAGACTTTAATCACGACAAAAAAACCGATTGTCTTTTATGCTTAAATCCTATTATAAACTCTACTTCTTCAATTAAAACTATCCAGTCTCCCTTATATAAATACGAATTTAAAATTTTAACCGATAATCAATTAAACTCTTTTACCTATTCTAATATATATTGCTCAAGAGCTCCTCCAAAAGTATAAACGTTACTTAGTTTATTTCAATTTTATATTTAAGGAGAAACTCATGAAAAATTTGTTAAAAATTTTATTATTCGTATTATTAATTTCACATACTACCTATGCAAACTCAGCTAAGCAAGTGACTGATTTACCAGATGTTTCTGTAATTGGAAATTTTGTAGGAACGATTACAGATGACTCAAAACAATTTGATGTTTCAGAAATCGAATTTGCATTTCAACATTATTTATACCCAGATGTACGTGCAGATATTTTTACAGCGCTTCACAAAGAAAGTAGCGGAGAAACAGCTTATGAGTTAGAAGAAGCTTATGTAACATTTTTTAATGTTCCTGGAGTATTTTTTCCAAACTATGCTAAAGATCTTGTATTTAGTGGAATTGTCGGTAAAAAATTACTAAATATTGGAAAAATTAATTCTATACATTCTGATCAATGGGATTTTGTTGATAAATCAATCGTTCTAAAACAGTTTTTTGGAGAAGATCATGGTTTAAGTGGCGAAGGTGGACTAGTATCTTATCTACTACCAACTCCATTTTTCTCACAGCTAGAACTTGGTGCATTTACAGTACAAGCGCATGATGAATCCGCTGGAGACTCTCATGGTGTTGAATATGAAAACAGGTTATTCAATACACGACTTTGGAACAGTTTTAAAGTATCTGAAACAAACGAGTTACAAGTTGGTCTTAATTATGTTTTAGGAAACGTAACAGCTAGTTCAAGTGATGATCAACAAAGTGTTATAGGAACAGATATCACCTATTACACAGAGTTAAATAATTCGAAGTCTTTAACATTATTAGCTGAATTTTATTCTGCAAAATATGGAGAAGAAGGCGAAACTCGTGAAACTCAAACGGGTGGATTTGTAAGAGGTATTTATTCTTTAAATCAAAAATATAACGCTGGTATTCGATATGGGTTCTTAGGTAAACATGGTGATGAAGGCAATACATCGTCTCAACTTGCATTTATGCTAACTAGACAATTAACAGAAACGTCTAAATTTAGAGTGCAATATAATACTGGAGATAATGTAACAGATACCATTTATGTACAATTCCTATTTGGCATGGGGCCACATTCACATGTTCTTAACTAAGTTAAAAGCTGCAGTTATTATTCTAATTTGTTGCTCAGGAATTTCCTGGGCAACTATAAAAGTTGTAACAGCCCTTGATGACTTTGCCTCCATTGCAAACTCAATTGGTGGAGATTTAGTCTCTGTTGAGAGTTTAGTATCTGGCAGTAAAAACATGCATTATATTAAAGCTAGACCGTCAATGATACTAAAGTTAAAAGATGCTGACTTACTTATTCGACTAGGAATGGATCAGGATAAATGGATTGATGGCTTAATTCATGTTGCAAAAAACCCAACTGTTTTTCCAAATAAAGTCGGTTATTTAGATGCCTCTAAGGCTATTGATAAACTTGAAGTCCCAACACAAAATGTTAGTGCTGCAATGGGGGACACTCATATTTTAGGGAATTCTCATTATTGGCTTAGTCCTTACAATGGTATCGTTATTGCTCGATCAATTTGTGATCATTTAATACAAATTTCACCAAAAGATAAATCTATCTTTGAAAATAACTATACTGTTTTTGTAAACGAACTTAATTCAAATATAAGTAAATGGAAATCAAAGATAGCTCCATTAAAAAGTTATAAGTTTATTACTTATCATAAAGTATGGCCCTATTTTTTTCAGGCATTTGATTTAACAACTATTGGTGAACTTGAACCGTTGCCAGGAATACGCCCTACAACAAAACATTTATTAAAATTAGAAAAAAATATAAATTCAACTGATGCTAAAATAATTGTTTTAACAGCTAATTTTTATTCCAATACCATTGGTAAAAAGTTTGCAAAAAAAATTGATGCTTCATTTGTTAGTGCGTCAACAAATGTTGGAGATGAAAATATTTCAAATTACTTTGAATTATTTGATTCAATCATAAACGAGCTTTTAAAATGATTTCGCTTATAACGCTGCCCTTTCTAACGTGTGTCCTTTTAGTACTCATTCATGTTTATTTTGGATCTTTTATACTAAAACGAGGGATAATTTTTATAGATCTTGCTTTAGCGCAATGGGCAGCGTTAGGCTACATTGTAGGTGCGATATTTCATATTGAATCATCAAGTATTTTATTTTGTATTGGGTTTGTATTTACATTAATTGCATCTATATTTTTAACTCTCACGCAGCCTTTATTTAAAAAAGAAAATCTACATGAAGCCCTTATTGGAGTAACCTATATTGCAGCAATAACATTTGCGACTGCATTAATTTCTAGTACTCAAATTGAAGCACATCATCTTAAAGATATGCTTGCAGGTCATTTACTTTTCATAAGTGGATCTGAGTTAACAATTTCCTTAATTTTATATAGTATAATCGGACTAATTTTACTCAAAATTCATCCATTTTTAATTAACTCTAAGTCTAAACTTCGAGATATTACATTTTATGTACTTTTTGGGTTAGTTGTAACCTCGTCTGTAAAAATGGTAGGTCTATTACTCGTATTTTCGTTTCTTGTATTACCATTACTTTCAGTCATTTTATTTACAAAAGATCTTAGTAAGCAATTAAAACTTGCCTGGAGTATCGGAATTATTGCATCACTTATAGGTCTTTTTGGCTCTTTTGTTGTCGACATTCCCCCTAGTTTTACTGTAATTATTTCATTAATTAGTTGCTTTTTAATTAGTGTTGGAATTTATCTTTATAGCTCATTTAAACTTACTAAATAAATTTAATACTTTCTCTAAATCATTTACAAGTTTTTTTCTTATATTATTAGTCATCTTTTTAGTTGGTCAGCTATTTTTGATAAATCTTTTTCTAGGCATTTAATCATATCATTTTAATCCCTTATTAATTAATAAATTATTCTTTAATTACTTTTCCATCACTGTTGAATCTTTCTGCTATTTTAAATTCATACGTTTTTCCTGTTTTTGGATCTTCGATATAGTATACCTTTACACTTTTTTTCATCCATAATTCTTTGCATCGTAACCCCTAGCATTTTTCCCAAACCAAATACCCTTCCCCATCAAAAGCCATTACAACAACTAATTTTATTGTCTCTAGAAATGGTTTTACCCAGTCTTCGGATATAGTTACATTACTACCCGCTTTTAATTTATTAGCGACTTCTTGATTTATATCTTCTCCAAAAAACGCATTAAATATCCATACTGACTCAGCTTCATCTATTTGATCTTCAATATCTTCTAAACTAGTATTTTGGTTTAACAATGTATTATATGAATGGTTGTCTATTACTAATATTCTTTTGTGTTCATTAAATCTCAGATGTTCAGGTTGTAAATTGTAATTTTCGAGCAACCCCATCCCTAGATTAGAATTAAGCAAATAAGTTTGGATCTTTTGAGAAACCCAATTTAACGGTGGGGCTAAATTCATTTGTATACCATTTTCATAGTCATCAATACTCTCACTATTTATAGTTGATGGAAGAAAAGTAGTTACTTTCCCTTTATCTAAATCTTGCTGCTTAGAAAAATATCTTGACACTAAATGGCCATTTGAAAGCGATGATTGAATATGTTCCAAAGCTTTTTTTTTAGCTTTACCGCTTAATTCAACAGTATTAAATGGAGGAACTACTAATGGGGGAACTACTAATTTCTCTTTACGTTCCTCTTTGATTTTATTACGACGTGAATTCATCCCTACGACAATAACACCAACACTAATAAAGGCCGCTAAACCTGGTCTTACTAAATCAAACATAGCTGCGCAACCCCAAAGGTATGAGTTTAATATAATACATCCAATTGATTCGCCTACAGATAGTCTATTGTTTTCTTTCATAACCACCCCCCAGATACCTTCATAGGATCCATCCAGATATATTCGATACTGTAACTTTTTAGCTTGTCGTAAACACCAATGAGGACCAATTGGTTTTGGGTAATTTAAATTTGGACGAAGACTATGTCCTGAATTTTGATGATACCAACTACCTTTTTTTGAACCAATAGCGCAAGGCCCATTCCACTTCCAATCTTTTCCAGGAGATTTAGCCGGTTTATCAGGTAAATTAAAATGAGATACTCTAGAAACTTGAGTAGGGGATTCATTTAAAGAGCCTTTATCATAATCACTAATAATGCCAAAGTCTTTTTCAAGCCAATTTACTAGTCTATTTTTTTTCTCAGAAATATAATTATTATAAAGTAAACTAAACTTTTTTTGAACTTGAGCTTCTTCACGAGAAGCTAAATCATCTTTAAGAAAAGTTTTTGCATTTTCAAAATTACTAGGTGCAATACTTACTGTACGCAAGTTCCGTCCCGTTAGCCTGCATATAAATGACAGCTTTTTACCTTCAATTCTATCGGCAACTTTTCGTGGAACTTTTAAGCTAATTGTTTTATTTTGTTTTAATGGATACTGATTCTGGAGCTGGCTTAGCGCTTGTTTAACAATATTTATTTTTTTATTATGGCGTACTTTCTGATAATTCCAAACAACCATAACCCCCAAACAAATAACACCAATAAGGGCCCAACCAACTGAATCAAAATACAATCCTGCTGCCAATAATCCAATACCTCCAGTTGCTACGCCTACAGATATTCTACTGTTTTCTTTCATA
>CAXBWG010000052.1:0-9050 GCA_963979105.1 uncultured bacterium
GATCCCATAAAGCCAATTAATATAATATTTTTTTTATTTTCTAATCTCATAGTGATATATTCTAAGTTTAAATTATAGCAAATCAGTAACGAACATACTAAGTATAAATGTGAATTGTTTGTGTTAGTAGCTGTAGTATAGTGCTAGTATATGGAAATTAATTGAAAATTATTATGAAATTTTAATGGTAATAAATAACAAAAATATTACTTGGAGAGTTTAATATGAAAAAAATTTTAGCAATTAAAGCAGTAAACGTAATTAAGGGATTTAATTTATTATTACAACACTTTGCCTTAGCTCCTTATTCTTCTTATTTAGAATTAAAAGATCTAGCTAATATAGCAATAGCAGATTGTGGGAGTAAAAAATCTTTAACAATTTCTGAAAATGAATTTTCACCTGACAAACATACATCTTTTTTAATTCAAAAAATCTTAAATTTTTTAAAACCATTAATTATTGATCATATTGAAGAAATTAACTGCAGTATGTTTTCTCCTTGTGAAAAACTTATAGTTACCGCCTCAAAAGATAAGACAGTTAGAGTTACAAATATAATAACTAGAAACGTTGAAAAAAAGTATCAGCAGCAGAAGGAAGCTGTTGAGTTCGCTACGATTTCTTCTTGTGGTAATTATATTGCTACGACTTCATTAGATGACGTTAACTCAACGAAAATCATAAATATGAACGATGATACTATTGTTTTAACTGACACACACGATTGGGGGACTTTATCTGCCATATTTTCTCCCTGTGGTAACTTTATAGCGAGTGTTTCACTAAGTGGTGATGCTCGCATATTAAATTTGAAAACTAAAGAAGTAGTTAGGAACTTAAATGATATTCGATTAATCACATTTTCTAGCTGTGGTAAGTTCTTCGCTACCACGCCTTTGGCCAAAAACAATGCTAATGTCATTAATATAGAAACCGGGGAAAGTCTTAGAAATATTGTTCATGATTCTTTTATTACATTCTCTACATTATTACCTTGTGACAAATTTATTGTTACTGCCTCTGATGATGGCATAATTAAAAAAACTAATATAGAAACCGGTAATGTTATAGTGATTAATCTTAATAAACGCATTGTTGACGCTAAACTTTCTTCTTGCGGTAAATTCCTTGCTACAACTTTATGCGAGGAAGGTGTAAAAATCATCAATATTAACACTAAAAAAATGGATGGGGTTATTAGGGGTGATTGTTTTAAAATAAAACCCTCATTTTCTCCTTGTTCTAAATTCATTGTTGTTGATTCATCAGCGCGCGAAGTTAAACTCTTTAATATAGAAACGGGGAAAGTCCTTATTACTATTCAACACGATGCCGAGGTTAAATCTGCCACGTTTTCTTCTAGGGGTACATTTATTGCTACATGTTCAGCTGATAACATAACTAAAATTACTCCATTAAAGGTCGATTCAGATTTGTTTAAAACACAAAATAAACCGCTAGAAAAAGGGTAGTTTTTTTTAGATATTAACATAACCAGTTTGCTAAAGGGTGTTATGTTTTAACGTTTCTTACTTCCTTTGTTTTTAACCCGAATAATGCGGTAGAACTCATGCTATTGCATCATACACAACCTAATTGAGCCCAATTTAATATAAAAAATGTGTCAACATAAATGAATTATGCTTCCAGGATTTACTCTACTGTCTAGGGGTGTTATTAGCTAATGGCGGCTGTTTTGAGCCTGTTTTGTGTTTGATTTAGATCCCCAATAATTTATAATTTTTTATTATATCATTTAAATCTACAATGAACTCAGTCTCAGATATTTTCTTATGAGCAATTGAAACAAGTTCAGTTAATTGTTCTTTAGATACGTAATCTTTTATAAAATTAATTAAACATTTAATAGAAAAGTCATTGGTCATTTTCTTAAGAGAAGTTAATGCAAGTTCAGTTAATTGATCTTCAGATACGTTATTTCTTAGTTCAAGAAAACTTGATGAAATCATTTGATCATTAGACATTTTAACAATAGCAGTTGAAGCAAGTACAGTTAATTGAACTTTAGATACTGTATCTTTTAAATCTATAATTAACTCACTAATATCACCAGTATCATCCATTTTATTAATAATAGTTAAAATAAATTGAGTTAATTGATCTGGAGATATGTTATCTTTTATATCAAATATAAAAGTATTATATTTAGTTTTCTTAAGAGCAGTTGAAGCAAGTTCAGTTAATTGTTCTTTAGTTACGGTATCTTTTATACCTATAATTAATTCACTAATATCCCAATCAGAACCAGAACCAATTTTCTTAAGAGCTGTTGAAGCAAGTACAGTTAATTGATCTTGATATACGGTATCTTTTATACCTATAATTAACCCACTAATATCATCAGTATCACTCATTTTCTTAAGAGCAGTTAAAATAAGTTCAGTTAATTGATCTTGAGATACGTGATCTTTTATACTCATAAGTAAATCAAGAAATTTAGTGCCATTATTCATTTCATTAAGAGCAGTTGAAGCAACTTCACCTAATTGATCTGAATTTACATTATTTTTTATCACATTAATTAACCCTATAAAATTATTAAAAAAATTATTTCTTTTTATAGCACTTGAAGCAAGTACAGCCAATTGATTTGGAGATACGTTATCTTTTATACTACAAAAAAAATTTATTATATCCTCATATTCTTCCAGACAAAAAACGTTGTCAAAAATATGGGTTAAAATAAGTCTGTTTTCTGGAAGCTGAATTGTTCTGTTTATAATACCTCCTTGTATCACACTAATATGCATAAAGTATCCCTTTGGAGATTTGACCTGAATTAGATGTCTTTTAGCATCCTTAGTAATATTGATGTTATCAATCCAGTGATTTTTTGTTTCTTGTGTCTCATCTGGGGGGGGTCCCTAAATACTCTGTACATGTATGGGATAAGTTAATTTGCTCTTGAAAGGTTAAATAATCAGCAATAAGACTAATCTGTTCTCTTGTAAAATTTTTTATAGGAGCATTTTGTGTTTCATTAGATGGAGATAATAATTTCTTAATCATAATAATCTCCTAAAAAAATAGTATTATAGTTTTATTATCGTAAATTTAATAGAAATAATCATATTAAATTTTATGACTATTTGCAAGCTCACCTAAACCACCGTTTGTGCGACATATTAATAAGGGGGGTAGGTTATTTAGAACGTTGTTTTATATTAGCTCTTTAAGATTTTCTTTTAATTTAGTTAATAGAGCTGTTTTATTCTCTGGGTTGAGATTGTTAAATTTTCCTTTTTTACAACAAGAATCTAAAACAAAATAAGTGTCAATTGAAACTGGATTTCCGAATTTTCCGATAACAATAGCATTAGCTATAATTAGTGCTACATCGTCTGAAATTGGATTTCCGAATATTCCATTACTAATAGCCTTAGCTATAATTAGTGCTTCTTCGCCTGAAATTGGATTTCCTGTTTCTATAATTTTATCTAATAACTCATTTTTAATTTCTAATAATAGCGCTTGTGGACTTATTAGATTGGGCTTAACAAATGGACATACGTCTATAGCCCTATTAATCAATGCCTCTCCATAAGCACGTGTGATGCAGTTATAATGATCTTTTATTTTAGGAAGAGCATGTGAAGCTAATTGATTTAATTGTTCTTGAGTTACACTGTCTTTTATAAGATCAATTAAAGAAAAAATAGCAATCTTATCAGACAATTTTTGAAGAGCAGGTAAGGCAAGACAAAATAATCGATCCCCATTTACGTTTTCTTTTACAGAAACAATTAAATCTACAATAGCCATTTCATTAGACATTTTTTCAAGAGCAGTTAAAGCCAATTGAACTATTTGATCTTGAGATACCTGATCTTTAATGCCACCAATTAAATCTACAATATAAAAATCATTAGAGATTTTTTCAAGAGCAGTCGAAGAAAAGCAATATAGTCGATTTCCATTTACGTTACCGTTTATACCTATGCCTATAATTAAATCTTTAATAACCATTTCATCAGACATTTTTTCAAGAGCAGTTGAAGAAAATTGATCTAATTGTTCTGGAGTTACGTGAACTTTTATATCTATAATTAAATCTTTAATAGCCTTTTCATCAGACATTTTTTCAAGAGCAGTCGAACACAATTGAACTAATTGTTCTGGAGCTACCCTTTCTTTAATCTCGGTAATAAAATTATAAATCTGAGTATCATTTTGATTAGATAGAACTTGCTTAACAATATATTCTAAAGGGTATCCTTTTTTAGGAAGCGTAATTCTTTTAAATCGAATATCTTCCTGTATCCTATTTATAGGCTTAAGGGTTCCGTCTTCATTTTTGATTTTGCAATCAGTTAAATATTTATTGGTATCCTTTTTAAAATTTTCTTTAAGAATAGTGATGTTAAAATACCGAATATATGGTGGTTCTGGTGGTTTTGATTTAGGATGATAGTCTTCAATGGCATTATCCAATCTATGTGGTGTGCGTCCTCGGTTATTTGTCCTAACTTGGGGTTTCCCTAAAAACCATGTACATGTAAAAGCTAGGTCAATTTGACCTTTATAGCACAAATATTCACTAGTTTTCTTAATAAGTTCTCTAGGAATCTTTTTTATAGGGGGTTTTGGTTTTTTTTTGGATAAATGCTTATTTTGGTGATAGTTTTTAATTGCATCATTCAGTCTATATGGTGTAGGTACTTGAATATTATTTGTTGAATTCATAATGATTTCCTTAATGAAATAGTATTATAGTTTTATTATCGTAAAATAAACAGAAAAAATTTCAATTAATTTAAATAAGATAATAATGTAATGGGTGATTTATATAAAGGTTTTGGTTGGTGTTGGGGTGAAATTGGGTGTCACATAAACGATCGTTTAGGGGGCACCAAAAAGAGGGGGGTAAGTTATACTTTCCCACGGCCTGAACTACGGCCCCCTCTGTTTCGATTGCCACGACTAGCCGATCCTTCGCTAGGAGCTGAACAATCTTCAGCCGGAACTGCTTGAGCAGAGGGAGTTGGTAACTGAGAGTCTAAAACATCGATTAAAAAGTTAACTTTAGCATCTGGTGTCATAGCTGGGTTTGACAGTTCCCGGTTAGGAATTCGTACTACGAGATAATCATTCTCAGACAAAATGCGATCACGCGCTTCATCTTTAGCTTTTTGATAGTAAAAGGTGTCAGAGTCTTATGTGTAAAAGGTGCCAGAGTAAAAGTAAAAAAAGAATTATTTATAAGTAAATTAGTGTTTTCTCATTTAACTCTTATATAAAGTTTTAATATAAAATAGCGTCCCACAAACGATCGGTTACGAGACACCAAAAAGAGGGGGGGATGGTTAAAGACAAAACCATAAAAAAAGAAAAAAATAGTGACAAAACCTGAAAAATATGAAAAGGTAAAGTGATTTAAATAACACGATGTATTTATAGGTAAGGATTAATTAAGGGTTCTTTTATAGTTAATTTAAGGACATAGGCATGATTCAAACACTAAGTATACTAACTCCAGAACATAACCGAAACGGATTAGAGCCTGTATTAGAAAAAAAAGATCTATTGTTTCAAAAAATAGAAAATATAAAAAGACGATCAGAATTAACAGATTTATTAATAGGTGTATATAAAAATAAAGAAAGGAGAAGAATTAATGGATTCAATAAGTAGCTCAGTAATTCCTGTTAATCGGCCACCAAGCCCGATTAGTCAACACGGAAAAAAAGAAGGGGCAGTAGCAATACAAGAAAAAAGTACAGAGCAAACTAACACAGGCCAAGTTGATCCACAATCAACAATACAAGAGAGTAGACCCCCAATTAAATCCATAGAGATAGTAAGCCAAGAAAATAAAACGAAAATAGAGACATGGATTGCCCAATTACCAAATAAAGATCCAAATAATATTGTAGAAGAGATCGCCACAGGAAATGAGAAGGGCCCAGAAGAGGTATCACTGAGAGATACGCTAGCCCATCTAAAAAATATTGGAGCTGATGTAAATAAACAAAATGACGAAGGGTGGACGCCAGTAATTATTGCAGCAGGTATGGGACAAGTTAAATTCATAAAAGCATTATTACAGGGATTATCAGATGAAGATCGAATAACATATTTAAATAAGGCAAATAAATATGGATATACCCCTCTTTATGTTGCAGTATGTCAAAAACAAGCTAAAGTCATAAAAGTGTTATTAGAGGGATTATCACCAAAAGACCGACTAACTTATTTACATATGGCACATAATGATGGAGATACCCCTCTTTATATTGCAGCACAAAATGGACATGTTGAAGTCATAACAGAATTATTAAAGGATTTAACAACTGAAGAACGACTAACATATTTACATATGGCAACTAAGCATGGAGTTACCCCTCTTTATATTGCAGCACAAAATGGACATGTTGAAGTCATAACAGAATTATTAAAGGGATTAGAAAAAGATCAACGACTAACATGTTTACATAAGGCAAATAATGATGGAGTTACCCCTCTTTATATTGCAGCACAAAACGGTCATCTTAACGTCATAAAAGAATTATTAAAGGATTTAACAACTGAAGAACGACTAACATATTTACATATGGCAACTAAGCATGGATTTACCCCTATTTTGATTGCAGAAAAGAACGGCCACCTTGAAGTCGTCCAGGAATTAGTCAGAGCAGGAGACAACTTAGAGGAGGCAAAACGGGAGGCAAAAAAAAGAGCGGATCACAGATCTGCTATGATAACTAAATACTTCGCCAACAGAGGTAATTAAGGGATTTCTGGTAATCTGCCATCAAGCCCGATTAGGCAACACGAAAAAAAAGAATGGTCAGTAGCAGTACAAGAAGAAAAGACAGAGCAAACTAACACAGGCCAAGTTAATCCACAAAACCCGATACAAGAGAATAGCCCCCCAATTGAATCCATAGAGATAATGACCCCTTTTCTTATGGCAGTATGGGGAGGCCACGATGAAGTCATAAAAGAATTATTAGAGGGATTAGAGACTCCTGAACGAAAAGCTTATTTACATATGGTAGATCAGTATGAACGTACCCCTCTTTTTATTGCAGCACATAAAGGACATGTTGATGTAATAAGAGTCCTAAAAGAACTTGGATCGGATGTTAATATGCCAAAGACAAATGGATTAACGCCTGTCTATACTGCTGCAGCTTATGGCCATGCTGATGTAATTAAGATTTTAGCTGGGCTTGGAGCTGAAGTTAATACGCTAGATAAAAAAGGCAAAACGCCAGTAAATAGAGCAGTAGATAACAGACATACTGAAGTTGCAAAACTATTAAAAATAGTAAACCACCTAGATAATAATATCTCAATTGATACCATTGAAGATATCAATAGAACTAATAGAGATGCAATAATAGAGCATTATACTAAACACAAAGATGAAATAAATAGTTTAATGGAAAAAAGAAAAATATCATTGATAGCATTATCCCTAGTTAACTTTGATAAGCCAATGGATACTATTTTGGGCGAAATAAAAAAACGTGTTTTAGAGTTAAAGAGAGGTTAAAAAAATATTACTATAAACTATAGTTTATAGATTATAGATAGAGTCTCGTAAACGATCGGTTACGAGACACCAAAAAGAGGGCATTGATTTAGATTAACGTCGGCTACATTATTGTGCAGCAAGGTGGATTTTTAAGTTTTCTTTGGGTGTTAAGTTCAGCTAATTGTTCTTGAGATAGGTTATCTTTTATACCTTTAATTAACTCTTTAATCTGATACTCCTTAGACATTTTAGTAATCGCAGTTGAAGCAAGTACAGCTAATTGTGTTTGAGATAGGTTATCTTTTATACCTGTAATTAAATATATAATATACAAATCATAAGACATTTTAGCAAGAGCAATTGAAGTAAGTTCAGCTAATTGATCCTTAGATACTTTATCTTTTATAGCTATAATTAAACCCTCAATATCACCCTCATTATCCATTTTATAAAGAGCAGTTGAATTAGACATATAACTAATAGCAGTTGAAGTAAATTCAACTAATAGACCTTGAGATAGTTTATCTTTTATATCCACAATTAATTCCTTAATCTGATGCCCATTAGACATTTTAGTAATAGCAGTTAAAGCAAGTTCAACTAATTGTTCTGGAGATAGTTTATCTTTGATATTTTCAAATAGAATTCTAACACTTTCACTATCAGACATTTTATTAATAGCAATAGATGCTAATTCCACAAATTGATCTGGAGAATAAGATAGATTACCTTTTATACCTATAATTAAATAGATAATATGCCAATCATCAGACATTTTATTAATAGTAGTTGAAGTAAATTTAGTTAATTGAATTGGAGAATTAGATAGGCTATTTGTTATATCTATAATTAAATCCTTAATCCTATACTCATTAGACATTTTACTAATAGCAGTTGAAGCAAGCACCTCTAATTGCTCTGGAGATACCTGTCCTTTTATATCTTTAATTAAAGATATAATACGCTCATCATCAGACATTTTAGTAATCGCAGTTAAAGCAAGTTCAACTAATTGTTCTGGAGATAGGTTATCTTTTATATCCACAATTAATTCCTTAATCCTATCCTCATCAGACATTTTAGTAATCACAGTTGAAGCAAGTTTAGCTAATTGCTCTGGAGATACCTGACCTTTTATATCTATAATTAAATCCTTAATCCTATACTCCTTAGACATTTTAGTAATCGCAGTTGTAGCAAGTTCAACTAATTGTTCTGGAGATACCTGACCTTTTATATCTTTAATTAATTCCTGAATCCAATACTCATCAGACATTTTAGTAATCGCAGTTGTAGCAAGTTCAGCTAATTGTTCTGGAGTTACGTGAACTTTTATATCTATAATTAAATCCTTAATCCTATACTCATCAGACATTTTAGTAATAGTAGTTAAAGCAAGTTCAACTAATTGTTCTGGAGATAGGTTATCTTTTATATCCACAATTAATTCCTTAATCCAATACTCATTAGACATTTTACTAATCGCAGTTGAAGCAAGTTCAGCTAATTGATCCTTAGATACTTCATCTTTTATACCTTTAATTAA
>CAXBWG010000053.1:0-9046 GCA_963979105.1 uncultured bacterium
AATTCATTTGCAGAAACTGTTCCATTTACATGAAGTTTAACATCAGGATTTGTTAAACCAATTCCAACATTTTGCAACGTATAAAGATTATTACCATTAGTTATCCAAGGACTATCTTTTGGTATAAAATCTTGACCATTTACATTTAATGTAATTACAGCCAATGACCCATCTATTAACACATCATATACCGGATGAACATTATCGGTAGCAACAGCAAGTTTGCCATCAATAAAGAAATTCCCACTTACATCTAAAGAATAATTACTAGTAGCGCCTCCACGACCTATAACTACAGAATTATTAGTTACCACAAACACAGCATCATCGACATTAAAATTCTCACTGGTAGCAATCGTAAAATAAACATTATCTGCTTCTTGTATAAGTCCCATTTTATAATAATCAGTACCATCTATATCAAATGAAATAACTGGCATACTTCCAATTAAATTCTGATTCGATAATTCTAATAACGAATTTGGAGTAGCCGTTCCAAGACCAACATAGCCTTTATCATAATAAATAGTAGATCCATCATCAGATGCAGTCCATGGAGACCCTGCATTATTTTGTAATTGAATTGTATTACTAGGATCATCTGGATCTACCATAATAAATGCCGGAGCAAATATTTTACCCCTCACATCTAATCGTCCTTGAGGAATAGTTGTTCCAATCCCCATATTTCCAGTAGACGTAATCACTAATACATTTTCACTTGGGTTTCCTGGAGTATTTGATGCATTAACATACAATGAATACCCTGATTCATCTAAAGTGTTTTCAATATGTAATAATGCCTTAGGCTCGGTTGTCCCAATACCAACTTTTCCAGCCACTGCAAGAGATGCATCTCCCGGATCCTCTGTCCCTAAAGCTAATTGACCATCGGATGTAAAAAAAGACGATTTTGACTGACCTGAACTTCCAATTAAGTTTAATATTTTCCCAGTTGATTTTCGCTCAATAACCATTGAAGCGCCATCCGTTTCATTTGTATTAACACCAACACCACCATGAGCCCTAACTAAAAACTGATTCGGCTGTGTAGATTGAAAATTTGTTGTACTAGTAACATCTGACCAAACAAATGTTCCATCATGTAAGGCACTTGCATAATACCCTCCGGCAAAACTATAATCACCATTTGCTATATTATTTTTACCTCCAGGAATAACCGAAAAATTACCACTAGCTATATTATTATATCCACCGCCAACAAAACTATACGCTCCAGATGCAGTATTATCTTCTCCAAAAGCAGTACTATAATCTCCTAATTTATCTGAATTCCATTGTGAGCCAGAAACTGTACCTGCACGAAAACTAGAATTTCCAGGAAAGAAAAATACACGAGTACCTTTTCCAGATTTAATCCAACTTAAAGTAGAATCTAATTCACCTTCAACTAAAAAACCACTATTTCCACTTACATGTAACGTGGCTTCGGGCTCTATTACACCAACTCCAATAGAGTTAGACGAAAAAACAAAAATAGGATCATCTAAGGTAGATCCCTCTGAAATTACAAATCGATTCGCATAGCCACTATCTACCCCCATTGTATACAAATCAACATTATCGACATCAAAAGTAATCGCAGCAGAACTATCTGAAGAAGATAGCTCAAGTAAATTTACAGGAGTTTGTGTTCCAATACCTACATTACCTTGTTCATAATACAAATCAATACCATCTTCAGTAGTTCTGCCTCTAGACCATAATGACCCTGAAGAAAACGTTGTTTGCAAAGGTTGGCCATTAACATAATAACCAGATGCATCTATAGTACCTTCAACATCTAATTCATAATCAGAATTATTTTTTCCTATACCAATATTACCAGTTGCATCTACTTTAAATATAGGATTATTCAACGAATCAACAATCTCAAAATAAGAATCTGTGCCATCTCCTTGAATAGTAACAATAGCAGAGGTATTACTTGTTCCAATAGAAAGCTTTCCATCGTTAAACGTTAAATTATTTGTTGCAGTTACAGTTTTGGTATCATCCCAAAACAAAAGATTTCCTTTTTCTGGAAGAACCCCTTCCTTTAATTGCAATCCAACCAAAGAATATTTCTGAGAATTAAGCCCATAACCAAAAAAATCATTTGCTATATTATCGTATTCAATTGTACCAGGACGCACAGAATTTTGAACTGAGCTAGATAATTTTATTCCCCCATTCACCACTAATCGCTCATCAATATTATTAGCAGTACCAATCGCAACATTAGCCCTTGTACTTCCATCATTAAAATAAATACTTAAATTATCATCAGCATCCTTCCAAGATGATGACTGTGAAATATACTCTAATAAAGGCTGATTTTGATAATAATATTCACTTGCATTTACCGTTCCTTGAATATCTAAAGAATAATCAGAATTAGGGTTAGTTAATCCAATACCAACAGTCCCCTTATTATAAAAAATTCCATTATCTACCTTTGTCCAAGAAAACAAAGACTCTATATCTTGGCCATCAATTAAAAAATTAGATGCATTTACAATTCCATCAACATCTAAAGTAAATTGGGGGTTAGACGTTCCTATTCCTATTTTTTTATCAGAATAATCAACAAAAAACAATGAATCCCCATCATTAAAAACATGAAGATCATTTTTAATATTTAACGTAGTAACAAATGAACCTGTAATTTTAGCCGCATCAACAACATCAACATATTTACTTTGTTCTGAATATATAGAATAAGGAACAGAAGGAACCGGAAATGAAGCCTGTAAATTATCAACTTCAATTTGAATGACAGTATCGGCCGCGCTTAAATGATCAGGTTGAATAGGATTTGCATCCCCACCTAAAACAAAATTTGCTTGTCCATTAATAAAATCTACAGAGGGAAAATTTTGAATCCAACTAGGGTTATCTATATCAGATAAAGACCCAATTCGAACTATTACATACTTAGACCCACTTAAAAGCCCACTTTGTTGTGTTGCAAGAACTACTTCAAAAGCAATAGTATTAGGAACTGAATCTGAATACACGTTACCAACATTTAAAAATAAAAATGTTAGCAAGCAACAGAGTATTTTTATAAAAATATATTTATTTTTCATGAGTTATATACCAAATTATAAGCCTTATTCCTTACTTTATAAAACGATAAAAAATTAAAATAAATTGCATGGATATTTCTTAGAGTATTCAAATCTAACAAAAACCAGCTGTTAAGCCTTCTTATAATGATTAAAACAACCTTATTCCTCATTAATTTCCTCCCCTTGGATGTGCCTGTAAAAACATTTTCTTTCTATACGTATCTGTAAGTTTTAAATAATTTTGCGTAGAAGAAATACTAGCATGTCCTAATAGCAATTGAACATCTCTTAAGCGAGCACCACCTTCAATCAAATGGCTAGCAAATGCATGTCTAAAAGAATGTGGCGACATAGTTAAATTTGAATTATTAAGTAATTTAAAATATTTTTTAACAATATAAAATACCATTTGTCGTGAAATAGGCTTAGTAGCAGAATTAGAAAAAACAAATTGATTTGTATCTTCTATAGAGATTTTTTTAAATAAAGAAACCAATGAACGAGTTAAGGGTACCATTCGCTGTTTAGCCCCCTTTCCTGTAACCTTAATAAACCCTTGAGTTAAATCAAGGTCTGCATACCTTAAATTCACACATTCAGAAACACGTAATCCTGTTGAATATAAAAATTCCAAAATCATATAATCTCTCAATCCTTTCTCAGTTGATTTATCTGGCAAATCAATTAAGTTATCTATAGTTTTTTCATCAATAATTTTAAATAAAGAAAACGAAAACTTATATTGAGGAATCCAATTATAAATATTATTAGCACAAATATTTTCATTTACTAAATAAGTAAACAAACATTTAATTGTCGACATTTTTCGTGATTTTGTTCGATCTAACAACGACGAATTTACCAACCAATCAAAATATGTAGTTACACAATTTTTAAACGATAGTTTAGAAGTATTTAACGTATTAAATGATTGAAACTGAACCAAGTCTGTTTGATAGGCTTTAACAGTGGCCATAGAATAATGGCATTCCACTTTACAATATCGTAAAAAATCAGCGATAAACACCTTTAAATTCATAATAACTCCTCGCGTGACTTAAGAATATAATAAGCTAAAATAGTTTTTATATCATGAATTTTTTGAGATAACACTAACTCTTCAAGTTCCGAAAAAGAAACTTTAAAAACAGAAATAACTTCATCTAAATCACCTTGTTGTTTAGATTCAGATAACGATTTAGCAACAAAAAAATGATAAATTTCGTTACAAAACCCTGGCGTAGGAAACCCTTTATGAATAAAGTCCCATTGTGCAGCTTTAAGCCCACATTCTTCTGCAAGTTCTCTTTTAGCAGCATCTAATACAGCTTCATTTGAGTTAACACATCCAGCTGGGCATTCAATAATAACATCATTAATAGCATGTCTATATTGTTTAATTAACGTAATATTACCTAAATCATCAATTGGAACAATAACAACAGCAGGGCAATGATCAACAATTTCACGAGACGCAGTAATTCCATTAGCGCATAAAACAGTATCTTCAAACAAAGATATTAATCGCCCGTTATAAATAGGTTTTCTATTTAGCAATGTTTCTTTCATCTTATTTTTTCTCCACCATACTTAACGCTTTTTTAAGTTTTTCAATTAATTCATCTTGATGTTTTAACTGATCTTGTAATGAGTCTTTTAAGGTTTTTGTTTGATTACGCTCATTATTAATCATTGTTTTTATATCACTAATTCTTGAATTGATAATATCTACATTAAACGGAAATCCTATTAACGTATTCACATACGCCCCCGATTCATCTTCAGAACTTTCCCAAGCTCTCCCCACAATTAAACCTAATTGCTCAGGCAATAAATCTTGCTCTTTAACAGCGATTGCAGATCCATCTTGTTTACCAGATACAATTAAAATATCTCCTTTAGATACCTTTCCAATAACGTTTACAGGAACTTGTCCTAAAAATGCAGTTAATCCATACAAATGCACAAACTTATCTCCAGGATAATTTCCTATAATAATAGGTGAACTCGAAATAACCATAATATGATCTGCGCCTTTAGTCTCCTTTGACAGTTGTCCTCCAAAAACACCTACAACATCTCCTGGATTTAAGTCTTCTTTAGGATCTCGTTTTAATAAATACTCAGCGTAATCTTTTGAAGGAGACGAAAACTGAATACCACCTTGTGTACCTCCAGAACCTTCTATTGCTCCAACAGATGTATATATAGGAGCCGTTTCTGAACCTGTATTAATATAAAACCCTACAAAATTATTCGATTCTCCAACAGCTCCCAAAGACACTAAATTTAATGCCAATACATCTGAATTTGAATCAGAAGTATTTTCTAACAATGTAACATAAGGAGAATTCGCAAATCCAGTTGGAGGCGCCATAGAAGATACATTTTCTCGGTTAAACATTGTAGGATTATCACCCGTTGAACGCGTTTCACAAGCAGCTCCAGAAGAAGTATCTCCGCATACAGAAAAAGAGGAATCGGTAGAAAGATCCCCGGTTGTAAATGATATCCCTGTAGTACTTATAGATCTAGCCTCAAACGCAGCATCATACGCACCAATCACAAATTGTGTTATAAAATTACTCCATATAAAATCATCTGCAAGACCTAATCCTAACTGATTATTTACCCAAGCATAATAATTACAATTTGTTATAGTAGAATTACCACCACTACACCCTACGCCTTTTTTATAAGCCTTGTCGCCAGATGAAGATGGAAGATATGTAATAGCAATATATTCATCACAAGCAGCTTTTGTATCTGGATCATCCGAATAAGCTGGAACACTACAATCAACAGATTGGTTTCCAAAAAACTTTTCAATACCATCATCTGTAAATGTAGGTAAATACGTAATAGTAGATGCTGCTGATTCACGAATTAAATTATCTTTTACATGTAATACCGCCTGAGGAATAACATTTTCAACCCATTCGTTACCAATACCAACAAAACTTTGATCTTTAGAATTAACAGCTATTCCACCCGCAATAAATGGCGAATTAAATATAGAACTATCTGACCGGTCATACCCTATCTGCAACATAACATCTGTTTCCGATCCATTTTCAGCTAACGTAAATAATAATTTAGATTGATTAAAAAGTTCACTTCCATTAATAATTGTTGAATTTTCTCGGCCAATAGATAAATCGTCATCGTTTTCAGAGCAATCATCATTTTCTGCTAATGCAGATGCCACGCATGGAGCCCCAGAAAAATATAGCTCAACATGATCTGAAGTTAAATCTTGCCCCACTTTTTTATTATATTGGCCTAACCTCATATCGTTAAATCGCGTTTTATAAGACATGGAATTATATTCAGATCCAGTTAATGCCACACTTCCAATTGTGGTTACAGAATGCTGATCTATATTTACAAAATCATTTATAGTGTCATCTGAATCTGTAAAACCAGTACTAGTTAAGTACTCAGAATAATTCACCTTAAAGCCATTAGCTTTTGTAAAGGCATTTGCCGCTGTATAACCATCACCAGTCCGATAATATATCGGATCTACCTCCCAGTTTGCATAAGCACCACCAAGAACTAACGCCGCATCAAACAAATTAGGATTATCTTCAAAAGTAGAATTACTTGTAATTATATTAAATCCAACCATACCAATATTTCTATTTTGCAAATAATCGGGTCTAGTTCCAGAAGATAATGAAATAGGTATATGATAATTTTGTCTAGGAAGCATATTACCCACAACTCCCTGATTAGTATTATATGTAACAAGCAAATTAAACACATTTTGAGTTGGAAATGATGCAATACGTGCTAAAATATTTTCTGAACTAACACCATAGTAATAATCTTGAAGGGCAACATCATAAAACACATTCTTTTTAGTAGCATTAGCTTGAGAAGCATTTGATATATCAGTAGACATTTTTGTTTGTTTGGTTTCTGCATCAATAAGATCTTTTGATACTAATAAATCAAAAATCGCTAAAGAGTTATTTATTAAGTCTGTACTAGAAGAAAATAAATCTATAAAACTAGCTGCATTAACATTACGAGTTGCAACATAAGAACTTCCTCCAGATAAAATACTTAATGATGCCTGATCTTTGAATTCTATTTTTTTATTTTTGTTACTTGCATCCTTTTCATAAGCAGTAAATTCTAATGCAACATCATTACTACCATTAGTTGAAAAACGTGCAAAACCGGCTCCTTTAGTGTTTGGACTTACAATTACATTAAGTTGATATTTATAATTTGGATTTGGTAAACAGGTATTACTAGAAATACAGCTATCTATCATTCTAGACGTTCCATAATGATGCGAAATATCACCCATTATTCTACCGGTATCAATAACAACTTTGGAATCTAATTTATTAGAAACAGAATTCTTTCCATAAAAAACAGCTGAATATGTATGAGCATCAGAACTAGATTCACCATCTGCCCTATCACCAGCCGCGACTAAATTTCCAGAATCAATATCTAAACCAACAGTGGGCTTAGTAAAATTTTCAGTTTCCGGGTCAGTATCAGTCGTATTTCGTAATTTTATTGTATACGCACCAATATTTTGAGTTATATCTGAATTTAAATAAGAATTAGAATTTAACATAGCAAATTCAGCTGTATTATCTCTTAAAGTAGCTGAATAATGAATCCAATTATTAGCTGTATCATGTGACACCTTAACACTAGGCACAATTAATTTAGACCCGCCATCTCCCGCCGTAATTGAAGTTACTCTAAAAGCACCATTAACATGAAAATTAACAGAAGGAACTAACGTATTTATTCCAATATTTCCAAATTCATCTATATGAAATTTATTATTACGTACCGACATATAAGCAGAATCGCTACTCGATCTATCTACATGTAAATTAGTTTCTGGCTCTGAATTAAAAATACCTAGTCGTTTATCTTTAGAAAAAAACAATACATTAGATTGATTCGATTTAAAAACCAAATCACTATCGTTGTTTCCATATAATAATGTAGGTATATTTCGGCTAACCCCTAACCACACAATATTTTTAGTCAGTCCTTCTTGTTGGGCAAGAAAACCACCTTTAGTTCCGGTATCTAACGCCTCTAACTCACCACCCACACCAATAACAGACTCATTATCTACTATAAATTTAATATTATTATTATCTACACTCATATCTGTATCTGAAATTCTAAATACATAATTTGAATTAATATTTTTAGTAGCCAGAAAATAAGTTTCAGCCCCTTTTGATAATAAAAGAGAATTATATGAATTCGAATACAAGTCAACAAAAGCAGATCGTGTTGTATTAAGCGTACTAATTAAAACACCATCATCTACAACTACCGTATTATTTATACTTATTAAAGTTTGATTCGCCTCTAACCCCGTTACAAAGAAATCAGTATTAAATTCTGTTGAGCCAATATTAACAAAGAATTCGCTAGTAGACTCATTTTGTAACACTCCAAACATCATCACATCATCCTTATCTGTAACAGCAAGAATATCTTTATTATTTGACACTGTAACTAAATATAAATCATCATTACTATTATTATCGCCAATATCAATCATTAACGTATTATTGGTTTTATGTTTATTTACACGTAAATAGGCAATACTTGGATCTGTAATATTAGAAGATACCAAAAAGTCTGAGTATCCAAGTGTTTGATGAGCAAATTTAGAACTAAAATTAGACGATACATAAACTTCTACTTCAGGAATATTTACACTAGATAACAACTCTGCAACACTTAATGAATTAGGAGTAGACTGTGCAATTATTGCAAATTGTCCTTCATTAAACAAAGCTGCATATTTACTAACATCAATATCAACCGCCTCATCGTTAACCATAATTGAATCAACAGAATCTCCTATTAATTCAGATAAATTAACACTTACTCCAACAAAGGTATCTGTTCGTGAATCCGCACCAGAAGGAATAGCATTATCTGTAACTATTATGTCTACACCAGTATATTTT
>CAXBWG010000054.1:0-9031 GCA_963979105.1 uncultured bacterium
GATAATTGAATATCAACTCCCAAATGCCGTAACTGAATCCAATCTAGCAAATGAAGACTTTGTCTATGTTGCTCTTGAGTAGAATTTTTTGACCGCTTATTTTGAAATTCTTTTAACAAAATTAACTGCTCACATTGCGCAATTAAAGATTCGTCAAACACATCTACTGATTGCTGGCTAATAGACGTCCATAGATTTGTTTTAAGATCTATTAAAGTATCATCGTCTATTAATACATTATCTAAATATATCTTAGGTGAATTTGTAGAATTTGTATCTGATAGGTCTACGCGTAATTTCTTTTCAACAATATTAACTTCTTTACTAGAAAACGAAACAGCAACGCCAAGCTTTTTACAAATATATTTAATTAGTTTTAAATGATAGTTAAACTCCGTTTTATAAATAATTAAATCAAAATATTCATTAGAATTTTCTGAACTTTCAGGAAATAATAAGCTTATCATAAAGGCCAATACTATTTCTTTACGACTATCTATTTTATAGATATACCACGATTCATTTACTACTTTGAGTTGATATGAAAATTCCGAAGAAATTGTTTTTGCAAGTTGTATAATAATTTGAATTTCATTAAATAAATTAATTTTAGGCAAAAACCGATTTAATAAAACATCTTGACGATTTTTATCTGCTTGAATATAACGAATTAACCAATTAAGAATGATTTTTTTACGTTTAGATGAATATTTCTCAAATAACACAGCCTGCTTTTTAAACCGTTGATATATACTGTTAAATGCCGGATGAATCTGCTCATTATCTTTATATAATAAAGAAAACTTAACTATATTTTTTTCTGTAGAATAATCTATATTAGCAAACAAATCACCTTCTACTTCTGTAGGTCGAACTTCATTTTTTTGGCTAATAAATCTACAACTGTCAAATTCGTCACTACTATTTAATTGAAAAGGTAATTGATTAAAATTAGATATTTCATATTTCTTTTTTTGAAATAATTTTTGAATAGCCGCATCTTGAAAATTATGAATAGATAGTTGATCTATAGACTGAAACCCCGTTTGAGATGTTATTCTTCCTAATTTCTGCTTATCTTTAAAATAACAAAAGGTATCAGATAAAAATAAAATATCTTCTGTTGTATCGTCTTGATTAATTAAAATATGAGCATCATCAATATTAAAACATAACTTTTTCTCATAAAACAAATCCGGATCCCACTTACATTCAAGCTTATTATATTTAATTTTTATAATAATATTAGGAAGCTCTGTTGCATTTAATAAAAAATCTTCTAGTTTTTCAGAAATATCTTTATGAGACAGCACTTGTCGTAACATCGCACGTACTTCTTGCGGTAACTGTGGTGAATAGGATCCCATAATTTTATTATTATGCTGAATTTTAATTGTTATTCCGTAAAAAGGGTGTTGTTCTAATATAAAATTTAAATCTTTAACGGAGAGCATTTGTATAGTGTACCGATTTTTTCATATTTTGAACACGCACAATTTATAAAATCTTCATATCATTTCAAATTTATTGACTAAACTTAACGTAATTTATTTAAATTTTCAGAGTTATAATTTATTTTTTTTTACTATTCCGTCCTGATATATGTTTAGTAATTGGAAAGAGTTAAATGGGCCCTTATAATGTATTGTTTTTCCACCTGGCCAAGACACACTTACAGATTGAATCTCTTTCATATCCGCTAACCCAAAGGTTAATGTAGTATCTTCTTGAGACATGTATTGGCTTCCTGCACTAACAAGTTTATTAAACATACCTTGAGTTGTTTTAATAGATACTTTAGCTCCTATTGCATACGAATTAGATGTAGTAGAAACTAATTTTATTTTTATCCAATGATTGGTTTTTGGTGCCATATTTTGAAAAATCTTAGGTGCAGTTTCATAATTTGAAACAACTAAATCCAAATATCCATTATTATTTAAATCTAAACTTAATACACTTCTGCTATTTTCATTAATTAACACCGGACCTTTTTCAACTAAATAAAAGGTCTCTTTTTCAGCAATAAAAAAATGATTTTGTTCTTTATCTGCCATTGACCCTTTAATAAACCCATTTGCTATATACACATCCAAATCTGTATCGTTTTCATAATCAAAAAAGGTAGCACCCCACCCCCACCCAAGCTCAGCTGGTTCAAATTTATAATCGTTATAATTAATTTCAAATTCTCCATCATTATTTAAAAACAATTTATTTCCTGTTAAATAAAACGACGTATTTAATATATCTTGATCTAAACTAAACGTTGATTTTTTTGTTGGAAACTTAAATCGTAGTTTTTTTGCAAACATATCTATCATCGTTATATAACTATCAAAAAAACCATCATTATTAATATCTAAAATCGATATATTCATGCCATTACCTCGATCTGCTAGACCAAGTTCGTTTGCTTGTTCTGTAAACTTAATTCCTTTGTTATTTATATATACTTGATCATAGCCAAAATCATTTATTACATGTAAATCCATAAACCCATCATTATTATAATCAACGGCGGCTGCTGCTAAACTAAATTGCGTTGAGTTTAACCCCACTTCTTTTGAAATTTCTTTAAAAGTATTATTACCTAAATTTACATAAAACTGATTTTCTACACCATTAGTTGCATCTAAATTAATATCTTTATTTATTGTTTTTCCTTGTACTATTTTTTTTAAGTGAGGATAAGATTGTGCTAACACTTTATTAAAATCAGCCTCAGACTCAAAGACAACGCCAGCTGAACTCATTTGTTTTTTAAAATAATCTTTTATTACAGCGTTAGTTTTAAGTTCTAATCCTTTTGGACCATAATGTGCTATAAAAACATCAAGTAATCCATCGTTGTTAAAATCAAAAAACACAGCACAATGAGCCAATTTTGATGTCTTAATCCCAGCTGTTTTTGTAATATTTTTAAACGTATTATTTTTTTCTTGAATCCATAATTGAGACGGTGAATTATCATGAATAATTAATAAATCAACTAAAAAATCATTATTAATATCTGCAAAAATCCCCTGTTTAGAATCTTTGAATGGCAATTCTTGTAAAAAATAATTTAGCGTTTTATCTGTAAATGTAAGATCTTTATTGTTTATATAAAGCTTTGCCCCACCTTCACCTGCAAAAAACAAATCAATATAATTATCATTATTTACATCTGCTGCACCAACTCCATTACCTGCATACGTAAATATACCTCTATCAATATTACTTAAATAATTTACTGAAGAAATTTTAGAATACGTAGTAATATCATTAAATAAATCATAATTATACTTATTAAATAACACGTCTTTATTTTTACTAGATATGTTTAATGTAAAAGATTCTATATCATCTGTTTTTGATACCCAATAAGTACGAAAAAATAGCATATCAGAAATACTTTTTTCATCAATAATGTTAGATTTAGTTTTGTGTGCATCATTTTGAATATGTTGAATAATATAGGTTATATATATAGATAAATACTCTGCTAATAACTCTTGAGCAAACGGATCAATCGCACATGTATCTTGTTGATCTAAAATTTGATTAATTATTTCCCAATGTAATCCAGTATCTCGAACAGCATCCATATCGTAGTTATGAAGTATGATTTTCTTTTTTGAATTATCATCACGTATTATTTTTTGTTTATATAATTCTACATCTGCGTTATTTAAAAATGTTACGGGAAACAAAATATCAAGCGAATCATTTACATCTGTTAAACTTAAAAATCGTTTATTTTTTGACATTTCCACATCTTTATTAATTAAATTGTATTCTGTATAAGGTTTTGGTTTGTGCCCATATAAAATAAAATCAGGTAACTTAGACACTGTTTTTATAAGAGACTTTAAGGCATCTGTTTTAAACGGAATATCTACTAATAAATTTATTTTTTTTACAGCAGTATTTAAAGAAGAGTCTATTTTATTGTAGTGTTCTAGTGATTTAATTTTAGTTTTAACCAATTGGTTCCCTTTTAATTTAATTGTATCAAAACTTAATTTTTTAAATTTAAAAATTGAGTATTTATTTTCTAAATTAGGAACAATTTTGTAAAAGACTATAATCTCTTTTTTAGCTTTTAAAATATGTTCTGGCAAAATATATTTTGATTTATTTTTTAGTGCAATTTCTTTTGATTTTGTTAAAATTTCTACTGATAAAATAGCCGCTAATTTAGATAAACTATCTAACGTGTCTAGTGTAGGCATATCAAGTTTTAAAGATTTATTATTTGAATTACTATTTGAAAATAGAATCGATAATAAAAACCTATAGTGTTCTGTAACTTGAAATTGTTGAGTTAAATGAGTTTCTTGTTTTGAAACAACAGAACTCAAATTTAACATTTTCATTTTTAATAAAATTTCAGCTGGCAATTGTTGATTTAATGTTTTTGGAGTTAAAACAGAAAACCTATTTTTAGACATAGAACTCCAAAATAGACGAATCAATTCTTTTGTTGCTTCTAATTGATAAATTGCAGCTAAGGGATGAACCTTAATATTCAAGTGATGAGCTTGCATTTGCCTAGTTGTTGACCAACATGTTGCATCTCTTAACTTCTCTTGCTCATATGTTTTTTCTATTAAAGTAGTTGTTAAGATATCGATATGAGTAGAGTAAAAACGAACTAATTTAAAAGATAAAATTAATACACAAACACAAAAAACGGCTAAAAATATTATCTTTTTTTTTGAATTCATTGTTTAATTCTGATTTATTTTAATTAATAAATCTAGTATTAAATTTAGAATTAATAGTTACAAGTTAAAATTTAAATAATTAACCTAAAATTAGCGTATTAATAGGTCATTTCCACGTCGCCGCTTTTAATTACACATTGACAGCCTAAACGTTTGTTACCTTCCATACCTAAGTCTTCTTCTTCTTGATTTAGCTCAGATAAATTTTTCATACCACTTATAACTTCTACTTCGCATGTTCCACAAACACCATTACTACAACCAATTGGAACGCCAGCTTCTTCGATAAAGTCTGTTATACTTTCTCCATTTGGAATTTCTATTTCGTCATCATTTAATATTAATTTTGCCATTATTTACATCCTCTCTAATCTTGATATTAAAAAATCTATTTAAATTCGTCAAGATTTAACTCTTTCAAACTATTCAAATAGTTATTACCACTATACCAAATCAAATCTAGCTTACTAGCTGTTATAAAATTTAATTTGGATTTTTTTCTTGAAACATCTGCATAAATTCAATTAATTTTTCAACACCTTCTTGAGGATGTGAATTGTAAATTGATGCACGTAGACCTCCTACCGAACGATGGCCTTTTAGCCCATCGAATCCTTGTTCAGTTGCTTCTAAAATAAACTTTTTTTCTAATGCTTCATTTGTTCCTATTCTAAACACAACGTTCATCGTTGAACGATCTGATTTATTTACAGGACATGTATAATAACCACTCGAGTCAATAGTATTATACAATAAACTAGCTTTATAATTATTTTTAGATTCCATTGCCTCTAGCCCACCATTATTTTGTAACCAAGACGTCATTAATGAAATCATATAAATACCAAATGTTGGAATTGTATTAAATAACGAATTAGACTCTGCAAACGACTTATATTGCAACATAGATGGGGTGGTATCTGATACTCTAGCAAGTAACTCTTTGCGAATAATTACAATTGTAATACCAGATGGTCCTACATTTTTCTGAGCCCCTGCAAAAATTATTCCAAATTTAGAAACATCTATTTTTCTTGATAAAATATCAGACGACATATCTGCCACTAATGGAATGTTTTTTGTATTTGGAAATTGCTTAAATTGAGTTCCAAAAATAGTGTTATTAGAGCATAAATATGCAAAATCTGCAGGCGTGTTAAATGCAGACTCGTTAAGTGTAGGGATATAACTAAAGTTTTTATCTTCTGAGCTTGCAATAATATTACATTGCATTTCTTTTTTTATCTCTTTTATCGCCTTTTTTGTCCACGAACCTGTGTTTGCAACTAAACATGTGTTGGTACTGGTTTTTAAATTAATTGGCACCATTGAAAACTGTAAACTAGCACCCCCTTGCAAAAACAAAACCTCATGAGTATCTGGAACATCTAACAACGACACTAAGCCTGTTTTGGCTTGATCTAACACAGCTTCAAATACTTTACTACGATGAGACATCTCCATAATAGACATGCCTGTATTGTTAAAATTTAACAAACTTTCTTGTGCTGTTTTTAAAATCTCTTCAGGTAACGTTGCTGGTCCTGCACTAAAATTGAATATACGTTTTGTTGTTGTATTTTCTTTAAGCATTAAGTATCTCCTTTATACATTTATAATTCGAATTGAATTTATTCCATTAGATCTACCTATTGGAATACCCGCTGTCACAACAACGCAGTCGCCTTTTTGAACATGGCCATGAATTTCTGCTTGCTTTACAGCTAAATAAATCATGTCTGTCCATCTATATATTTCTGAAAATAATTTTGGCATCATAATAGGAATAACACCTCTAAACAAACAAAGCTGATTACACACTTCTTCTGAATCTGTAGGTGCTAAAATTGGAAATAATGAATTTAGCTTAGATGCAATTAACGGAGTATTTCCAGAAGAGGTAAATGACATAATCACTTTTGCATTATTTTCTTCTGCGATTTGATCTGCCGCTCTACAAAAAGACGTAGCTGTGCTATGAAATGCAAATAATCGTTTTGTTATAGTGCGCTCTTCTTTTCTAACATGAACTAAATGATTATCTGCTTCTTCACAAATTTCAGCCATAACATTTACAACATTTACCGGATCTATACCAACTGCCGTTTCGGCAGATAACATAACTGCATCACAATGATCATAAATAGCATTGGCAATGTCGGAGACCTCTGCTCTTGTTGCTACTTGTGAGCCAATCATACTTTCTAACATTTGGGTCGCCACTATAACTGGCTTTATATATTTGTTACATGTTTGAATAATTTGTTTTTGAATTCTAGGAACACGTTTATTTCCAATTTCTACACCTAAATCGCCTCTAGCTACCATTACAGCATCTGCTTGCTTCACAATATCTATTAAGTTGTCTATCGCTTGTTGGCGTTCAATTTTCGCAATTATTTTAAAGCGTTCGCCGCCATTTTCATCTAAAAATCGTCTAAAGCTCATAATATCATAGGCAGACGATACAAACGACAATGCAATATAATCACATTTTACTTTAATTCCAGTTAGAGCATCTTTTTCGTCTTTTTTTGTAAATGCAGACATTGAAAGTTTGGTAAATGGAAGATTAACACCTTTATGACTCGAAATAAGTCCGCCTGTTGTGATCTTGCATACAATATGGTCATCTGAAACAGATTTAACTACACCTTTAATTTTTCCATCATCTATAAATATAGGGTCATCTTTTTTGATATCTTTACAAAAATAAGGATAATCTACAGAAAACTGGTTTTCATCACCTATTATATCGTTAATATAAATAGACACTAAGGAGTTTGACTTTAGCTCAATTTTGTCTTTTTTAAATTTACCTACTCTAATTTTAGGGCCTTGTAAATCAAGAAAAATCCCAACTTTTCTATCTTGTTTTTTTGCAGCAGCACGAATTTTTTTTACAACCTGATCTAATTTTACAGGATCTGCATTATGAGAGGCATTAAGTCTAATTAAATCTGTTCCTGCTTTTAGTAAATTAGATATGACATTTGGCTTTTCACAAGCAGGTCCATATGTTGCTATAATTTTTGTTTTTTTATTCATTTTTTCTCCAAAATAGTTAAGGTAATTTGAGTCATTCACATAGTAGCATACTTAAGTGACAGTTAAAATCACCAATATGTTACTGTAATTTTAGTTCTATAACTCTAGATTTTGGTTGTTTATTTTTTTTTAATGCATTTAATTGATCTATATTCTCAACTAATTCATAGCTAATATTAAATTGATATGCACTATGTTGTAAGCTTAAGTTATGAGGCATTACAAATAATGGGTTTAAAATTGGATCATTTTTTATTGGTAACGTCTCAAATATGCGTCCTCCATTATTATTTATCACAAATATATCTGCCTGGCTAACTTGTTTTGAAAAAAAATATAATCCGTTTATATCATATAAATAACTAATATCTCCTATTATAACGGCTATTTTATCTTGATTAGTAAACCCAACCCCTGCAGCCGTTGAAATTAACCCATCTATACCACTAACACCTCGTTGGCTAAACACGTTTATAGATTTTTTTTGGGGATTAAAAAACTTATTTAATAACCGAACAGCCAAACTGTTTCCAATAAAAATAGAGCTATAATCCTCCAGAGTTTTATTTAGAGAACTAAAACAAGACTCATAAGTTAATTCTTGTGTAAACACCTTAGACTTAGACACTTTTAATGCTTTAATTTGAGTTAAATAAGACTCATCCTGTTTATAATTGGGTAAAAAATTAGAATTAGTTAAATCACAATTTATAAATTCATATAAGTCTGTTTTTTGCCAATCTTGAGACGCATTAAAATCATGAATTATTACCCCCTTATTAACATGTTTAATAAGCTTATGAATTTGACTAGACACCCATTTAGATCCAATACATATTAAGGTATCTGGTAATATATTTTGCTCAAACATTAAGTTAACTAGCTCATCTACCCGATACATTAGCTGATCTGAACTATAGCCCAAAGAGCTAGTGGCTTCTGCCAATAAAGCTATATTATTATTTTTTGCCCACGTTAATAAATACCGTTTATTAATGTCATTTCTGGTGCAGGCTATAATACATACCGTTTTTTTGGGTGATAACTTATTGTAAACAAGACTAAACTTAGCTTGTTTTTTAAAATTACTTATTTTTTTAGCAGGAATTAAGTCACAAGTTTGTAATAAAGAGTTATATGATTTTTTCTGAGAAAAAAACGGTTCTCTAAAACTCATATTAATATGAACAGGTCCGTTAAATGACTGTGAAATAGCTACTGTTATTTTTTTAATAAATGATTTATATTTTTTGGTATCATTGCATGGAGTG
>CAXBWG010000055.1:0-9029 GCA_963979105.1 uncultured bacterium
AAATCTAACGTATTTAAACTACGACCAATACTTATTAAATTAGAATTATTAAATAACGAATCAAAACTAGAATTTTGAACATTGAAATTACCATTATAAAAAACGTTAACCTCATCTCCAGAATTAACAAAATTAAGAACATTTAAATTATTACTAGACAATAACCCTGCAGAACTAGTCGTATTTTTAAATCCTGAATTAGTCAAAAAATTATGACGAATATAATTTGTATTATGAATCCATACACTAAAATTTTGATCTAAATTTTCAGTTGAACTTGCTTTCCCAAAAATCCCTTGCCAAGTTTTAGTAAACGAATCAGGTTTTAAAACCATAAATAGTGAATACTCAGATAAATTCATAGAATTATTTGTATTATGTGGAATATAAAAGAAATTCCCAGCTGAATCTGCAAATCCAGTAAAATCCATTTGATTATTTATTAATTGTGAAGGGCCAACTGAAATGGCATCATTACCATTTCCACTAATATCTTTCCAAGTCGATATACTAGCCCCCGTTTGTATAGAAGAGTTATTCACACCATCCACATTTGATGCATCTAACCAAAGCTTTAAATTACTACAGTTATTATTAAAATCTGCCCAATAAGGTTTTCCCTGAATAAAAAACTCTAAATAGTCGCCATGAATTAAATCTTCATCTTGAACCGTAATTTCATAACTATAAAACGAATCTTCATAGGCATCTGGTGAAGAAACAGAAGATATTACAGGGACATCATTTACATTTTTAACTAAAATATTAAATGAAGGGCTCCTAACAACATATTCACCATCATCTACTTCAACCGCCATATATTGCGAATATCCAACAAATTGATTCAATGGAATTCCTTGCAATTTCCCATCACTATTTACACTTACCCAAGAAGGATTATTAATTAATCTATAATTCAAAACATCACCATCAACATCAAAACCATCTACTTGAAACAAAAACAAACTATCTTCATCTATAACAGGAATAGCACCCACAGACACAGTAGGCGTATCATTTACAGGAATAACTAATACATTAAAAGGTGTTTCTTCTGATTGATTATTTCCTCCAAAATCTCGCCCTGCATTATCTATTGCAACAAACTCAATTTCTAAAGCACCATTTATATTTAAATTTGTTTGAAATCGCATTACCCCATCTGCTGTAATACTAGGTTGAATTAAAAATAAATTCGGATCTGTTGCGGTAGCAATATAATTCAAGGTAGTCCCTGTTTCGGTATTATTTCCCCCAAAATCAATACTATCAATTATATTTAATGTCACTACCCCGCTATCTTCATAAACACTTAAATTAGAAAGGACTGTTACTACAGGTGGGTCATTTACACTAATTACGTTCACTGTAAGCGTAGCAGGGTAAGAGTGTTGATACTGGTCAAACATTTTAAATTCAAAAGAATCTATTCCAAAAAAATGATCATTTGGAGAATATACAACATTAGGATACTGCCCACTAACCGTACCATTTTGTGGCGAAGACACTAATACAAAACTTAAAAAATCTTTTTCATTATCTGTTACAATTAATTCAACTGTCGAAGGCGTATCTTCATAAATAGTCATTTCAGAAGACTCTGCAACAGGTAACCTATTACTAAATGTAGGGTATAAATCGTTACTATCTAAAATATCATCATAATCACTATCTGTTGTTGATTTTAAATTCCATTTACCACTTAAATAATAATTAACAATATAAATATTTTTAGAACTTAATCGTGAATTAAAAAATAAAAGCTCAGAAATATCCCCATCATAATTATTAAAATCACTTGTTTGAAAGCCGTCTTTTCCAACTCTAATTTTATCGGGAGAATGAGTAGAGACATATTTTGTAAATATTTTATTAGAAAACACCTTTGGTGAACCATCTAAATTATAATCAGCAAGAACATAGTTTTCATTTAAATTTTGAGTCTTTTGAGACTCATCCCAAGCAATAATATGTGAAAAGTTAGTCGACCCAGAACTACTTCTTTCCGCTACAATAAATGTCGTAAGACCTGATCCAGAATTAATATCTAAGTTTTCTAAATAATCATTAACACCATCAAACGTAATTTTATTCCTATTAAAAATGGGTCTATCCGCTAGTGTTTTTTGAACCAAATGATTCTCTTTTTCACTCATATCAACCCATGTTTGCAACTTATCTCCATTAGAAAGACTTGTATTTAACCCATGAGCATTTTTAGAATCTACCCATAAAATCAAATTATTATAAGATTGAGTATCGGTTAAACTAACAACATCACTAAAAGATCCATACTCAGCAGAGGTTAACACCCCATCTTGAGGAAATTGATCATAATAATTAACAACCCCATCTAAATCTTCATCTACACGAATTATTTGTAAACTCAATTTATTTTTTGTTATTAAATTTTCATCATCGGAGGCTATAAAATGAATATCAAAATACCCCAAATCATCTAAGAAAACCTTATTACTCAATAAATCAAACCCATAAATTGAATGATAAATCAAACTATCTAGCTGAAAATCCGTAGATAAAGTTAATACTTTAGAGGTTCCTTTAGAAACAGTAAAACTATACGATGTGGCCGCTAAAGGTTCTGAACTTAACTTAAAATCATAAAACGAATCATTAATTAAATTATAACTCACACCCTTTTTAAGTAATATTTCTGGACCAACCCCATTAGATAAAACAATAGAAGGTCTTACTGGATTAAACTTAAAATCAAACCCATTATTTGTTATCGTTATATCTATAACTTCGCCTGCTAAATCCGACGGTAATAAATTATTAATTATTAAATTATTATTATTAATTAAATAAAATGTATTCGTATTAAATGCAGAATCTAAACTAATTGTTACAGGATCAGACTCTGGATCCGTAAATTCTAACGGAATTACAAAACTTCCTACATCTTGAAATTCATTCATTGTAGGAATGCTTAACCACACATTATCTGGAGGCTCATTGATATTAGTAACTGCAACTGTAACATTTTTTGAAACAGTAAAATCATCATCAGCTGCATACACAACAAACTCATACACATTATCTGAATTTAAATCTAAAGAATGCTCAAAATTAGGTGACTTTTTAAATGTTAATTGCCCAAAACCATTTATTTGAAAGAAAGCAGAATCTCCTGATCCAATTGAGATAACAGGGTTAGACCCATCTGGATCTGAAATATCAATCACAAATGTTAAATTTAAATTTTCCTGATAATCATAATCTAAATCAGTGGTATTAATTACTGGAGGTAAATTATATACAGCAGGAGACGGATCTACATTATCTTTATAGCCATCTCCATCACTATCCATAATATGCTCAAAGTCCCATTTAGACGCCAAATAATTAAATAAAAATGGCAACTCCATATCTGATACTTTTTCATTAAAAATTAAAACCTCTTTTATTTTTCCTGAAAAATAGTCACTATCCAGACCATTCATGTTTTTTCCAATAGTATAATTACTACTAGAAACTACCTGCTGAGTAATACCAGAAAGACCTGCCAATTCATTACCATTAACAATAGTTTTAATAAATTGAGAATTTAAAGATAACGCAACTAAATTAATTGAATTTTTAAGTAAAACATCATTATTAGTCCAAATAGAATCTAATTGATTTGAGTTGTTATAATTATGTTTTACACCTAATCTTCTTATAAAAAACTGATTAGAATTATTTTGACCATAAACACCTTCATAAGCGCCCCTTAATTCAGGTTCAAAAATAATAATCATAAAATACTCTTCTAAATTTAAAGATTCTGCATGATTTATCGTAAAATAATTATTACCAAAAAATTCTATTGCATTAGGACTTACATATGCGGGATTAGTTGTAGAATACGCATGATTATTACTTAAACTTAAATCCATCCATGTTTTTAGGTATTCTGAAGAAACAGGACTACGTTCACTACCATGAATATAACTACTATCTAACCACTGAACCAAATTATCATTAAATGTAAACATAAACTCAGCACGTGGCTGAACATAGTCTAATACAGATTGTTGTAACGAAAATTCGTTTACAGCTGGCGCTAAACTCACCAAAGAATCTAGAGGAAAATCATCTCTATAATCACTAACCCCATCTCCATCTGTATCTACTTTTTGAATACCAACTGTAATTTGTTTTTCAACTGTTTTATTTTCTTTATCTGATACTTCTATTCTCAAATCAAAACTAACATCTTTTAAAACATAATCTACAGTTAACTGCTCAGCTATAGTATTTCTTGAATCATATTCAAATTGTCTTAAAGAAAGTAGCTCATTTCCTGAAATTGCAAAATCTGACGTATAGTTTAGAAGCGTAAACTCATGTGTGTCATTTGTAAGTGAGCTAAACAAATCATCATCTAAAACACCAAAAGACAATACCTGAGACCCAATAAGTTCTTGCTCGTTAAACCCAACTTCTGAATTAAGTACAACCGTCTCAAAATCAACAGGCTTTGTATTGGGGTAATCACTTATCGTTTCATTAATAAACACATCATTAGGATCATCATTTACATCTTGTAGAGCTATCTCAAAAGAACCTATAGTTTCTAATTCGCCATCATAAACACGTATATCAACCTCATAACTATTATCTTGATTTAAATCTGTATAATTTTCATAATTCAATGCATTTTTTAATGTTAAAATACCAGCAGAGTTTATAGAAAAATAATTCATATCTGCACCAGAAACTATCGAATATATTAAATTACTATTATCTGGAGGAAATGTAGCATCTTCTACATCTAACATCACAACAAATGTTTGATTTTCATCTGCAGTTAAACTAAGTGATGTCTTAATTACAGGAGGAAAATTTGGAGTATAGGGATACATATCTTGAGAATCTACTCTAAAGTCTTCATCACTATCTACATAATCTACTAAATTCCATTTTTTAGATAAATAATGTGTCATCATATATCGATCATCATCTGAATAAACACCATCTAAAACCAATACCTCACCTGAAAAACTTTTCCCTAAAGAAGAAGCTCCAAATAAATCAGTAAAAATTTGTTTAAAATTAAATGGCTGTAACGTGGTTTTTAGCATACCATCTACATAAAATTTTATAGGACCAGTTGATTCATTATAAGTAATATAATGAATCAATCCTGGAGAGTTTAAATCGGTTTCAGAAAATTCAAAATAATCTCCTGTAGTTCCTTCAATATCAGCAAAAGATAACATAAAATTAGAACCAACAGTTTCACGATGAATTAGCTGTGAATTTAGTTGAGAATGAGATAAAACTCCTACATTTTCACCTAAGCTATTCAAAGAAACACCGTTTTCTAAATAATCTGTATCTGTAACCACTATAAGCGTATGATTACTTAGCTCAATATTATTTGTTAAATTAAAAACCTTCTCTTTTTGAGATGTGTTTTTTAACCAATTCATTGTTTTATAATTATAAGAAGAACTTAACCCATCCATTTCAACAGATGAAACAAGAGGCCGTTTATCCATATCTAATTGATATAAATGATTATTATATGAACTTAAATCCATCCAAGTCTGAACATCTTCATTTAATAGAAATTCACTTGTATCACGTTCAGATCCATGAACTCTAGATGCATCAATCCAAAATTTAACGTTATAAGATAAATATTGATACTCACCAAGTCCAAGTGCCGTAGCTAGTTCTAGCCTAAAATTAGGAGGAACTGGAAATTCACTTACTCTAAAATCTAATGGAAAATCATCGTAATAATCACTAACACCATCAGAGTCTGTATCAACTTTTTCAGTTCTTAAATTTAATGTAACAATTACAGATTCATTTTCCTGATCTATAATTTTTACCCGAATACTCATGGCATCATCAATTAACTGATACGTAGTCCCTAATACTTCATTCTTAATTTTTCCACGAGTATCATAAAACAAATCTGCGTTTACAATTAATTCATCATCATTTAAAACCAAGAACTTAGAATTATCATCATCTCCGATTCCAGAAACTAGTTCAAACGTATAACTAACAGGAAAAGCCGTTGAATTATTATCTTCATCTATAGGCATAAAATCAGTAAATTTTGTAGAAATAGGAACATGTTCATTCACTGTAGCAATAACTACCTCAACTCCAGTTGGAGAATCATTAACATCTAAAACAGTTACAGTTACATCTTGATATACCTTATACTCAACATCACTTACCTCGATTGTTAATTTATATAGTCCATCTTCATCTTTATCAAGCGGACTTTCAAAATTAGGGTCATCTATAAAATTAAAAACTCCAGTTTCAGTATTAATAGTAAATAAACTAGCATCATCTCCACCTGAAATAGCATAAGAAATAACAGCATCTGGGTTTAATGTTTGATCTGTAATATCAATATGACACAGTTCAATATAATTTTCAGACACACTAAAATTAGAATTACTTTCTATTACTGGAGGTAAATTATAATGTGTTGGAAAAGGGTCAACGTAATCTAAAGTTAAATCACCATCACTATTAATAACTCTAGACATATTCCATTTCGTAGAAAAATAATAATTAATTAACACCTGTTCATAAGCAGATAAAAGTCTATCAAAAACTAAAACTTCTTTTAACTTTCCTATCCCTTTTAATCCAGATGAATCATTTCCAATAACTTTAAGAGAATCCGAAGATTTAAAATCAATAATTTGTTTTACTGGGTTATATGTTGAATTTGTTATTAAAAGGTCTGTTTTGTTAGCTGCAGCTGTTAAAACAATCATATTTGTGGTTAATGTCAAATCAGTTGATTCTAAAAATAAATTGGTTTTCAAAAAAGAATCATTTGCATTATCATAAATACCAATAGAGTTTCTTACTGGCAGAGGCGGATTTTCTCTAAACTCAAACATAACGGCAAATAAAACATCATCTTGATTAGTTGAAAATAGAGAATGTTCATTCTCATGATCTATCCATGTGCTAAAATCATAAATTGCATAAATAGAATAATCTTCAACAAATACATTAAATGTAGATATTTCTAAGTTATCATCAAATTCAAAATAAATACCTCTTTCAATATTCTGGCTCGCAACTACAGGAGATGAATAAGAATTTTTATTCTGTGCGTGATTTCTATTTCCACTTAAATCAATCCAGGTATTAATTAATTCCCCCTCTTGATTTACCCTTTCATTTGCATGTGGCTTTTGAGCATCTAACCAAAGTTTTAAATCTAAATCAAAATACTGTAATTCAGATGTTTGAAGCGCCTCAGAGGAAAAACTTATTGCCGCTGGCTCCGTAGTTAAAAATATATCATCAGGAAAAACATCTTTATGATCACTAATACCATCTTTATCTCTATCAACTTGATTAATACGAACTTCAAACTCTTTTTCATAAAACTTACCACCCTCATCAGTAGTTCGTATACGTATGTTATAAAAATCTTGAGTGGCGTAATCAAATACAAAATTAGTTACTAAATTATCAGAAGAAATAGAAAAATAATTATTATGAAAACTCCCTGATCCAGAAACCAAAGAATAAATAAATAAAGTATCATCTTCATCGTCTGAAACAAGTGTTCCTACACTACTCCCAAAAGATAAATTTTCATTAATATTAGGAGACCCCAAATTAGACTCTCCTAAAACATCAAGTCCATTATCCATTGTAAAAAAATTAATATCTGTAGGGGCTTCATTAAAATCTAATAATACAATAGTAACATCTTCTTCTACGCTCATTTGGCCGTCTGAAACCCGAATTCGAATTTCATAAGTATTATCTTGATTAAAATCTGAAGGGTTTTCAAAATCTTGATATTCAGTGAATACAATATTTCCATTAGCAAAACTTATATTAAAATCAATATAATCATCACCAGAGACAATACTATATTCTAAAGCCATCCCAGAAGGAATTGTAGTATCTACAACACCTAAAGTACCTACTGAAATTTCAGATTCCAATATAAAAAAAGAATCAGACTCAATTACAGGTGGAGAATTAAACGTTTTAGGCCAGTGATCAAAATCATCATAAATACTATCATCATCACTATCTACATAAGATCCTAAATCCCATTTTTGAGATAAATAATAATTTATATTAACTAACATTTCATCACTAAGAAAAGAATCAAAAACTAATAATTCTTGAATACCACCAGCAAAAAAACCAGTTGTTTGTTTTGGCAATCCATTTTCTAAATACGCACCTACAACATTTTTTAAAGTTGTTGATCCTGCATAACTTTCTGTAAATAAGCTTCCAGATGAAATATCTGCACCATTAATAAAAAAATTCATATCGCCAGCAGCCCCTAAATTATTGCGATGTGCAACAAAAATATTACTTACATCTAATTCAACATTTTGCTCAATTGTACTTGGTACCTGAGCAGAAAACACATTTCCCCCAACAGGTAAAAACTCATCTTTAAATAATTTATCTTGTTCATAACTAAAATAATGATTGGTATCTGTCCCTAATAATGTACTTTGATTAAAAATCACAAAAGAAGAAACAGAATTATTTAAAACAGAAATAATTGTATTAGTATTATCTGAAAATCCTAATACAGGATTTCCAGTTAAATATTGCTGATCTGTAAGTTTATTAGCAACACTTTTAAAAAAAACTTCTGAAATACTATTTGTATTTAATTTATATTGAGGTCGCCGATTACTATCTAACTGGGTTAAATGACTTAAGCTTTCACTTTTATCTAACCACGTTTGAACAAGTTCTAAATCATCTAAGGCTCTAATGTGAGAGTGAACTTCATCAGAATCAATCCAAAACTTCAATTGAGAATTAAGCATTAACAATTCAGATTGTTGTAAAGCCTCACTAGCAAAATCAATAGGTACAGGTAATTCAGATAAATAAAAATCATGGGGAAAAGAATCTTTATGATCACTTATTCCATCTGTATCTGTATCTATTTTATTAATTAAAACTACAAAATCATTTTCAACGAATAACCCCCCAGAATCTATTGACCGAATTCGGACATTATAATTTGATTTTATAAAGTGATC
>CAXBWG010000056.1:0-8912 GCA_963979105.1 uncultured bacterium
TATTATGCGATTAAATTAGAAAAATGGAAAAATAATAGAGGTAAGGGCCTAGAATGGGTACATCATAAAATTTATCTTGCATCAGATGTAACGGGAGTTGATTCGTTTAGTATTTCAGATGGGTTTAATTTATTGTTTTTTAATGTTGTAAATCCTGTGTCTAGGTTTGGTGAGCGTGCGTATTTACGTTTAGGGGCTGGCTTTGTTTTTGCTCATATGGATGTTAGTTTAACGGGAAGAGAACGGTTTTATATGGATGGCGGTATTAGAGGCTCTTATTTTGCAGGCGCTGCTGCTCAAATTGCACTAGATAAATGGGTTAAAACCTACGATAAGCATTTTGTTACAGTAGAAACTAAATTTACAGCGGCTTATTGTAGAGGTCCGGTGTCTACAAATTTTGCAGAATATTCTGTTGTGCCTAATTATGCGTTTCATGTGATTTTAGGGGTAGGAACTAAACCTCATCAACCAGAATCTGTAAAAGAGGTAATTAAAACGTTTGCAGTTCCATCTATATATATGGGAACAACTGGATTTGTTATTAAAAAACTAGGGGATTTGTAATGGGTTTGTGTTTTTTATTATAGGTAGTGTAACTAAATTAGTTATATGAAAAAACAGTTATCAATTAACTATTTTTGTCAGTCTTTGGTTTTGTTTTTTGAGTCTACTATGGAGTGTTTTTTTAGATTAAATATTGGATTTAATCTACATGATATGAGTTTTGGCGCTGTTTGTTGTAATCAAGCATATTTAAATGAAACGAGTGAATTAGTTTATCAAATATTTTATGATGATAGGGGTAGGTGTTTAAAAAAAGGGGAGGATTCTGAAAGAAATAAGGGTTGTAATGAAAATGGTTTAAATAATAATAATGGTATAACTAGTGTAGATGAGACTAAGTGTAGATGGAGAAGACAAAAAATTAATGGTAGAGATTCTTTGATGAGAGACTTAACTGAGCAAAAGATTCCAGCCAATCCTTTATCTTTAGTTGAAAAACAACATGGTTGGGGCCAGTTTGTAGAATTAGATTAAACACTATTGTAGGGTGTATAATTTTTAAACTTTAACTTCTTTATAGTATACTTTCATTTACTTATGAGTGTTATTTCTATTTGTATTTGGATATTTTTTTTTACTTTGCTTCTTGTATTTATTATAATTGCATCAAAAGATGTAGTGGTATGGCTAATAAATTTAGTATGTAGCAAAGTTTATGAATCTAAATTTAAGGCTAGAGGGGTTGATTTTAGTTTAGATATTTCCACAAAACGATTATTTAATTTACCCCCTTATATAAGAAGTCCTCATGCACATGTGTTTCGGCTTTTACATCGGTTAAAGTTAGAACAGGGACTTAATTTTGTGGATTGTGGGTCTGGGAAGGGAAATATTTTATATGAAGTAAGTTCGTTTGATTTTAATGTGTTAGGTGGGATTGAAATTAATTCTAATTTACATGATATATGCAAGAAAAACTTAGAGTTAATATTGCCAGATAGACAATGCAAGCTTATTAATAAATCTGTTTTAGAGTGTGATACCGAATTTGATAGTTTTGATGTATTTTATTGTTATGGGTTATTTAAATTGGATCAATTACACGAATTTGTGTCTAAATTAATTGTTTCAAAGCGCCGGCATGTTAGACCTATTTGGGTAATTTATACGAATTTGGTTTCACGTGAGCCATTTATTGAAAATAATTTTGAAGAAATTTATTTTTTTTCACGATCTAGTATTTGCGATTTTCAGACTGTTGTATTTAAGCATAAAGACCTTTGTATACCTGATTAATTTAAGTGATTGCGGCGTTATATCGTTGTTGCGGTATTTATGTATAAATATAAACGGCATTATTCGGGATTAACCTAATTAGTTATGCAGAGGTTTTATAGAGTTTATAATTTTTGAGTTTTTTTTAATAGTTAACTGGGTATTAATTCGTTAAGCCAGTTTTGTAATAGTGTGATTTGCCAGTCCCACTCAATAGCTTCTTGTCTGTAATTTTTTCTTACAAAATTTATCGCGGTTTCGACAGTATCGTGTTTATTTTTTAAAATAGGTTTAGTATTTATTATGTTATGTAGCACATATGCAGCTAGAAAGGTTCCGGTTCTTCCAAGCCCAGCAAAGCAAAATACACAAACTTTGTTAGTAGCTGTTTTAGTATCTACTTGTTTGCAGAAGCTTTTAAATTGATTAAACATTGTTTCTTGTGGCGTAGATTCGGTTATTTCAAATATAGTAAATGTGGTGTTTTGAAAGGCTTTCCAAGTTGTTTGTATAATGTCGGTATCTTTTTCATCTAAACATATGAGGTGTTTATATCCGCTTTTATATAGAAAGTTAAGATGATCTGATACAAATGGTTCACGCGGTGGCCTTCTTTGATATTCAAATGTGTTGATATCGACATCTGAGTTAAATCTTCCTAGTTTACCTGTGCCTGCTAAATTAAAGTCTTTTAGTTGATTAAATCCAAATGGGCTAAGGGGTTTAGTTGTAGATAATTGCTTTAATAATTTCATGTCTTATGTGTTTTTATATAGTTTTTTTAAATACTATTACATTATATTAAGGTGTTTTTAATTTCAATCAAAATAATAACTATATAATATTATTTTTTTAAGTAAATTAAGTTCGTTTTTCTTGTATTTTATTGTGTTTTTAGGTATCTGTAGGTACAATTCGAAGATGATAATTGGATTATTGGGTATTAATCATACGCAGACAGAAATTAAAAACTTTGAGCCAATATTTCTTAATAAAGAAGGAAAATCTATTTTTAGAGATGCTGTAAAGAACTCTAATATTATTTCTGAATGTGTTGTTTTAACTACGTGTAATAGGGTTGAGTTTTATTTTGTTTCATCTAATTTAGAAGATGCTAAAGATTGGATTGTAAGCCAAATTAGCAGTCAGAAAAATCTTGAAATAGTGTTTGTTAGTTCGTTATTAAAATTATATTCAACAAATGACACTGTAGGCCATTTGTTTAATGTTGCTAGTGGGGTACAGTCTATGGTAATTGGTGAAAATGAAATTTTGTCTCAGGTTAAAGAGGCCTACGATAATGCACTTAAATTACAATTAACAGGCCCTTTATTAAATAAATGTTTTCAGAGTGCTGTTGCAACTGGGAAACGAGTTCGTTCTGAAACTGAAATTAGTAGAGGGGCATATTCTGTAAGTTCTATTGCAATTGATGCGATTAGACAAACAAAATTAGATTATTTTGGAAGATCTATTTTAATTGTGGGATTAGGTACTATGGGATTTCGTTGTTTAAAAAAATTACATGCACTCGCGCATCCTACTGTAACTCTTTGTAACCGAACTTTAGCTGTTAGTAAATCTTTAGCTAAAGAGTATGAAACGTCTTATTTTGATTATGCAGATTTAGCTAAACGTGTGGGTGAATTTGATATTGTTATTTCTGCTGTAACTGAAAAAACGTTTATAATTTTTTCTGAAAGTTTTAATTCTCAAGCGGATTATTTATTGGTGGATTTAGGGTTACCTCGTAATATAGATCCTAATTGTGATAATGCAAGTAATATACAATTAATTAATGTAGATGGGTTAAAAGAAATTGCAACAAAAAATGTAAAACGGCGTCAAGGGGAACTATCTAAGGTAGAAGTGATTGTCGAAGATGAAATTTCTAGATTTAATCAATGGATAACTTATAAAAATAGCTATGAAAAACGTACTTAGGTTAGGGTCTAGAGGCTCTAGGCTTGCGTTAATTCAAGCTGAAATGGTTCGTGCGAAATTATTGGCGCATAACTCTAAGTTAACTATCGAGATTGTTCCTATTCAAACTGAAGGCGATATAAATAAAACACAGCCTTTACATGAAATAGGTGGTAAGGGAGTGTTTATAAAAACTTTAGAACAGGCTTTAGTTCAAAATAAAATTGATGCAGCGATTCATAGTGTTAAAGATGTTACGGCTACTTTAGAGCCAGAAACGTCGTTAATATCGTTTTTAGCACCAGAGGCTCGAACAGATTGTTTAGTTGTGTCTAATAATCAATCGTATACTAATTTAAAAGAATTACCGTTGGGCTTTAGTATTGCGACATCTAGTTTAAGACGAAAAGCTATTTTACAGGAGCAACGTCCAGATATTATAATTAAAGATATTCGAGGAAATGTGCAAACTCGAATTGAAAAATGTAAGTCTGGTTATGCAGATGGGGTGATATTATCTACCGCTGGTTTAATTCGGCTTAATATGAAATCAGATATTTCATTTGAGTTAGACCCAGTTTCATTTATTCCGGCTGCCGGACAAGGCGTTATTGGTATTCAGGTTGTTAATTGTAATACTAATGTAGGTGAATTGTTTGAAGCTATTGGATGTGAGAGGCAAAAAGAGCGTTGTTTTTATGAACATTATTTAGTTTCTAAAGTGGGTCTAGATTGTAATTATCCACTTGGTGTTTATGTTTGTATTAAAGATAGTATAGTATCAATGCGTGTATGTTGGGCAACATTAGACTGTAAAAATTATTTTGCTGAACATATTTTAGGAGATAAACATTCAATGATACAAAAAATTGATTTAGTAATAGATAAAATTAAAGCTGTAATATGAATTTAAATCAGCTGCATCAACATGGATATGTTTATATTGTTGGTGCTGGTCCTGGAGATCCGGGGTTATTTAGTTTAAAAGGAAAACTTGTTTTAGAATTAGCAGATGTTGTGTTGGTAGATCATTTGGTTCATCCGAGTTTATTGTCGTTTTGTTTAGACCAAGCTGAGATTATTTATGTAGGAAAGCAGCGTGGGAAGCATTCTGTTACTCAAGATGGCATAAATAAGTATTTAAAAGACTTTACAGATCAAAATAAAGTAGTTGTTCGTTTAAAAGGGGGAGACCCTTTTGTTTTTGGTAGAGTTGGAGAAGAAATGCAGTGGTTAGTTAAACATAATATTGCATTTGAGATTATTCCAGGAATAAGTTCTGCTGTTGCTGGGCCTGGTTATTTTGGTATTCCAGTAACTCATCGGGATTTTTCTAGATCTGTAGGGTTTGTTACTGGAACATTGAAAAAAGGAAAAGTCCCATTAGAAATTCCGGCAACAGATACTATTGTTTTTTTAATGGGTTACTATGGGCTAGATCATTTAGTAGATATGTTACTTAAAGAAAAGAGGTTTAGCAAAGATACCCCTATTGCATTAATTTCGCGTGCTACATATGCTGATCAGGATATTATTTCTTCAACATTGGATTCTATTTGTAAATTAGCTAAAAAATCGCCATTGCCTACACCTGTTATTGTGGTAGTAGGAAAAGTTGTGGGCTTACATACTATTTGTGATTGGGTAAAGACGTTACCATTATTTGGAAAACGAGTTATTTTATGCAGGCAAAAAAGTCAGTATGAATCTTGGTATAATGCGTTGCAATTGGCGGGTTCTGAAGTGGTGTATTTGCCATTAATTGACACACAATTAAATCAATTAGATTCAATTAAACTTACTAAGTCATTATTAGACTCTATTACGACACTTATATTTACGTCTGCAAATGCGGTGACTTATTTTATGGAAACATTAAATTTAAATAAATTAGATATTCGAAGTTGTGCACATATAAAGCTGTATTCAATTGGCCCAACTGTTACTAAAGCGTTAAAAAATTATGCGTTGAAGCCCGATGTTGAAGCTGCAACAAATAGCGTTAAAGGAATTCTAGAAGTGCTTCCTACAAGATTAAATTCTAATCATGTTTTATATTTAACATCACAGTTAGCCGCTAATAACTTGCAGCAAACATGTGAAAAACGTGGGGCTATATTTACTCGTTTAAATATTTATAAAACACAGTTTAAAAAAATTAAGTTGCCTGAATTAACTTCTACGGATTTTATTCTTGTTACAAGTCCATCTGTGATGGATGCGCTGTTAAATTTAAATAGTGATATTGATAAAAATACATCTTTAGTTGTGTTAGGGAAAACGACTAAAGATTATTGTGAATCTTTGGGATTTAACTCTATTAACGTTGCAAAAGAACCTACTGTAGATGCTGTGATTGACGTGTTAAAGGTGCTAGAGCTTTAGAGAAGTTAAATTGAGTTTCTGATGTTCAATGAAGAAGAGTCTTATAATACATAAGTGCCTGGTGTAAATGAGAATCTAAGGGTGGGGGGGAAATAGCACACCTCTTATATAGGTAATAATAAAAAGATAAATAAAAAAAGACTTCGTCTAAAAAAAATAAAAGTACATCCGATGTGCTTTTTAAAAAAAAGATGATGTTTTTTTTGATAAACATAAATTTGATTCAGAAAAATTAGAATTATGTAAACATTACCTGAACCAGCTTAAAGCAATAAAAACAGATCATCCAAAAGGTATTTTCAGGGGTCCAGGAAACTGAGCCCTTCATTAAAGACACGAAACATAAAGAAAAACGATTCAGTAAAATGAAACAACACAGAGAATTTATTGCACCATCGAGCTTGTTTGTTACAGGGATAGCTACAGGTATTACATTTGGGGCAGCAGCCCCAAGCCTTTTAATTCCTCTTTCTGCTGCTACAGCTAGCGTATCAGTAACAGCGAAAAGAGATGCTGCAAAATTAATTAGTGAGATATATGCCCGTGAAAACTGCTTTAGTGCAGACAAAATAATATTTAATTATAGTTTTTGTGGTGATACGATAGAAGTAGAGGCAAAATCAAACACATTAACGTCAAAACCTGAAATTCCGGGATTTAATATGTCTTTTACTATATATTATAATTCTCCCAAAGCAGAACTCTCTGATTCAGCCAAGAGAGACGAAATAGGGAGGGTCAAATACACTTTTCAGGGTGAAAGAAAAGTGGAAAATAGTCTCCTTCATCGGGACCATCAATTTAGCTATAAAAAACATAAAACTTATGAGCATAATTTAGAAAGATTTAAGAAAGAAATTAAAGACAACTTTGATGATGAGGAAAGAGATTTAATAAGCACAGAGGGATTTCTATTATCATTAGATGACTTAATTGAAAAGTTGACTTCAGACAAAAACCCTAGCAACCCATTTAAAGCTGATCTCGAACGCACAATAAATCCATTGCATTCAATTTGACGTTAGTCAAATATTCAGAAAGGGAAAAGGTAGAGTTTATAGAATTTTTTTATGATGCTTAGAAATAGCATCTACTATATCTGGAGCAATTCCAGCAACAGATGCAAAATTTTTCCAGTTTGATAGGGCTTCTGATACTTGTTGGATTATCTCGATAACAGCACCGCGTTTAAAAGAAAATCTTTTTCCACAATTAATAAAATCAGACATATTAAAGTTATCTCTTTTTCCATTTAATGACATCTGATGAACTCCCGTCCAAACTCCATTTGGATTATAATTATATGTTATATCGAACGCTGGAGATAAAGACCACTCTCCTGATTTATTCATCAAAAAAGCAATGTTTTTTACATGATCATCTTGATTTCTTGCTAAAATATTAAATACCATTCTTCGAAATTGTTCTTCTAGGGTTTCCATATTTAAATTTAATTTTTTTATGCTCATAAATACTTGCTCATATGAATAAACTCCTGCTTGTTTATAATCTAAATGCTCTAAAGCAGCAAAAGATTGCATATGTAATTTTTCACCATTTTCTTTTCGATCAAATCGTTTTGTTAAAAAATGATATCTTCCGTTTTCTTTTAATAATCGAGACTCCGACATTAATATTCCAGCTGATGTTGCCATTAAATAATAGGCATATTCAATAAGTCCATATCTTTTTGTGCTTGATAGTTGATTACTTTCTGAAATCCCATCAAATTTCAAAATCCAGTAGGAAAAGTTTGAATTTTGATTTATTTGTCCTGATCGAACTTCATTTGTTTTTGGGTTCCATGCAATAATTGCTTTGGCTCGAGCTCCGCCTGCAGATGTGCCAACTGATAAAATATTTTGTAGTGTTTTTTCTCTATAGTCATTACTGAATGAGCCTTTTATTTTATATTTATCATTTAAAATATCGTTTGAAATTTTAACCAATTCATCAATGTTTATCTGCTCTGATATGTTATATGTGGAATTTGATGGTTCAAATTCAAGAGCACCCATTCCTCTTTTTCCAACATAACATAACCGATCAACAGGGTTAAATGAGTCTATAGTTTCTCCTTTATTTACTAGCCACGTATTAATTAATTTATTTCCAAAATTATCAGGAAGAGAATCTGCAAGCATTCCTGGTAATCCATAAAATGTTTCTTTTGGTAATGCCCTAAATGAATAAATTTGTCGCTTTAGAGGCATCATAAATGGAGATATCTCTATATTGCTGGCAACAAAATCCGGATTATATTCAAAATTTGCGATTTCTAAATTCTTGTCCCAACTAACAGCACCAATTTGCCTTCCCCACAATTTAACTTTTGCAACGCTCATGATTCATCGCCCCATGTCCAAGTTGAGTCTTTTTTTAATTTTTCTTGTTGATTTGAAGCACGTTGTCTTTCTTTTTTTAATTTCAGTTTCTGTAAGGGACTTTCAGGTATTTCAGGAACAAGTAGGTTTAGATTATCCAGCATATTTAAAGCTCTTAAAACTCTAATGATGTTAATAAATTGTACGGACTCACCTAACTCAATTCGGGTCAATGTTCGAGGGGAGATACCCGCTTCTTTTGCTAAAGATTTTTGAGTTATATTTGTATTAAGGCGTGCTTGAGATATTCTTTTCCCGATCTCTGATAAAATAACACTATCTGATACTCTCGTGAATTGTTCCATACTACTATTTTATACTAAATTATTTATTTAATCAATTAGCCATATATGGCAAGTTAAGTTTGTTTAATTGTTTTAATATGTCAAATTTGGCTTTTAAAATATATAAAAATTAAAAAACAATAAAGAAGCGCTA
>CAXBWG010000057.1:0-8734 GCA_963979105.1 uncultured bacterium
CGTATCTACATCTAAAGGACTATCAGTAGTTATAAAGTTATATTTCAATTGAAAATAAACCGTTGTGGTTAAGTTTATCAAATATAAATATCAATGAAGGGACGGCTAGTTTAGTTGGGACACCAACAAATTCAGATTCAGATATTACCTATAATATGCAATTAAAAGTAATTGATATTTTTGGGGCATTTTCCACTCAAAATGTATCTGTATTTGTTCAAAATATAAATACACCGCCTTTATTTGAATCTATTCCTACTTTAGATGCAATGGAATCGTCTTTATATACATATTCTATAATTACAACAGATAACGACTTTTTAACAGCAAGTCCAAATTATACTCAAGAATTACTTCGGTTATCTATTATAAATAAACCTACATGGTTAAATTTACTTGATAATTTAGATGGTACTGGGAGTTTATCTGGGACTCCATTAAGAGATCATATTAATACTACTTATGAAATGAAATTACTTGTTACAGATAGCGCTAATAATGTGGTGACACAAAATATAAATCTATATGTAGGTTATATTAATCAAGTTCCTTCGTTTTCATCTTCTTTTATAACAGAAGCGGTACAAGATAGTGCTTATTCTTATACTATTACAACCCTAGATTCAGATCGATCTGATGTCCAGATTCAAGAAACAGCAACGATTACGGTTGAGTCCTTACCTAGTTGGCTTAGTTTTATAGATAATGGAGACGGAACAGCTGTTTTATCTGGAATTCCAGATAATTCTAATGCAAATCGAACATACTCGGTTTCTTTAACTGTAACAGATAAAGCTGGCGCTCAAGCTGTTCAATTTGCTGATATAGGTGTTCAAAATATAAATGATTTAGCGTACTTTGTATCGAGTCCAGTTTTAACAGTTACTCAAAATAAACTATATGAGTATGAAATTGAAATTAATGACGTTGATTTTGAAGTTTTAAGCTCAACAGAAAATACGACTATTTCCGTTAGCGTTGTGCCTGACTGGTTAACGTTTTCTGTAATCGATAATAAAACTGCAAAATTAGAAGGAACTCCACTTTCAGCAGATGCTGCTCAAGATTATACAGTTAATATTATTGTTACAGATAATAAGAATATTCAGGTAACTCAAAATTATCTAATAAGTGTAGTTAATATTAATGACTCACCGGTAGTTAACTCTATTCCTATTTTAATAGCGACTCAAGACATGACATATAGTTATGATATTTCTGTATTTGATCCAGATTTTGGTGTTGGATATATTTCTGAAGTTGTAGATATTGCTATACAAGGTGTACCACAATGGCTTAGTTTTACAACGAGTAATATTACAACAACTGCTAATTTAACAGGGATTCCTGTTAATTCTCAAACAGATATATCTTATTCAATTATACTTACGGCAACTGATTTAGACGGAATTCAAACGACTCAAAAATTTAATTTAAATGTTTTAAATATAAATGAAGATCCAATATTTAATTCATCTCCAATTGTGATTGCAACTCAAAATACAGAGTATAGATATGATATAGATGTGTCAGATACAGACTTTTTGACTCAAAATCCAGATGAGTATTTAAGCTATAGTATTACGGGGTTACCAACTTGGTTAACTTTTACGAATACCTCATCTCAAACTTATTTATCTGGAATACCATTAAATGAGAATGTTTTATCGTATTATCCGATAAAGATTAATGTTGCCGATTCTAAAGAGGCATCGGTGAGCCAATATATAGATCTTTATGTTGAAAATGTTAATGATCGTCCAGAATTTACAAATGGGAATATATTTAATTTTGTTCAAGATGAAAATGGAACAATAAATATTACAACAGTTGATTTAGATAATGATTTTTCGTCGTTGCAAGAATCTGCGATTATCTCATTTGAAAATGTTCCGGCATGGTTAACAGCGCTTGATAATGGAAATGGGACAGCCATTATAAATGGAGTTCCTTCTAGTGAAGATGTAGAAACGGGTTATTTATTTACTGTAAGAGTTGTCGATAGACTAGGGCTTTTTTCAACTCAAAATATTAATGTTACATTAACAAATGTAAATGACCCGCCGCTATTTACAAGTTCACCCGTTACATTGGCAACGGAAGAGACCACCTATTCTTATAAAGTCTCTGTTACCGATCCAGATTTAAATGTTCCATCGGCTTATGAGGGTTTGAGTGTTTCTATTCAACAAGGGCCTTCTTGGTTAAGTTATAATGCAAGTGATTCTATATTAATTGGAGTTCCTTCAAATAGCGATTCAGCAACCGTTAATACTGTTGTTTTACGTGTTAGGGATAGATTAGGTTTGTTTTCTGAGCAAGAGTTTTTGTTAACTGTAGATAATGTAAATGATTCACCGAAAATTACAAGTTATCCTAATTCATTGGCATCAGAAGATGTTTTATATAATTATATTGTTAAATTTGATGATGATGATTTTTATACGTTAGAATCAGATGAAGTTATTTCTTATAATGTAAGTGTCCCTTCTTGGATTAGTGTCGTCACAATTAACCAAACTCAATTTAGTTTAACGGGTACTCCATCGAATTTAAACGTGGGAAATAATGGAACTGTCGTTATAAAAATTACAGATAATCAAGGTTCTTACGATACACAGTCTTATATGTTAACTGTTTTAAATACAAATAATCCGCCTGAGTTTAGCTCATCTCCAAATCTAATAGCGACAGAAAATAGTCTTTATGAATACGATATAGTGGTTGCCGATTCAGATTTAAGTGCTCAAGGATATTCGGAAATTTTAACTTTATCAGTTCAAGGATTGCCGCATTGGTTAAATTTAGTAGATAACGGCGATGGAACAGGAGTTTTACGTGGTAGTCCTGGATATGAAGATGCCTATAAATCGTATGAATTTATTTTAAAAGTTACAGATAAAGCGTCTGCTTTTGCGACTCAAAATATAATTATTAATGTTGAAAATGTTAATAACCTGCCAGTATTTTCAAATAGTATTTCAGAGTTAACTGTTAATAGTTATGAAAATCAATTTTATACTTATGAATTTGATGTTACTGACTATGATATGTCAAATAGTGTTAATCCAGATACAGTAAGTTTATCTGCTTTAAGTATTCCTGCCTGGTTAAGTTTTGTAGATAATTCTAATGGAGAAGGAGAGCTTTATGGAACTTCAAATTATACTCATGTTGGTCAAAGCTATTCAGTAGATATTTTAGCTACTGATAGTTTAGGGGCTACTCAAAACCAACAATTTAATCTTTATGTTAATAATGTATTAGATCCTCCTTATGTAACTAGTTCACCTCAAAGCAAGGCTACAGAAAATGTTGTATATAATTATTTTATTACAGCAGATGATAATGATTTTGATATTTCAAATTCTACTGAGGAATTAACATTCAGTATAAAAAGTGCCCCAAGTTGGGTGTCTATTGAGTCTATTTCTAATAAAGAATCACGCTTAACAGGAACGCCTGCTAATTCGAATTCAAATGGCATATATCCTGTTACTATAGAAATTAGAGATTCTCGAGATTTATTTGTAACTCACTCTTTTAATATTTTTGTATTTAATGTTAATAATAACCCTATCATTGAGTCTTCATTTGTAAATACAGCTTATGAATATAAACGTTATGAATATATTGTAATTGCAGAGGATTTTGATTTGTTTACAGTACAGCCGACAGAATTATTAACTTTTTCAACTTTAAATTTACCTAGTTGGTTAACAACTCAAACTATTAGCTCTACAGAAATGTTGATTTCTGGAATTCCTGGATATGATCAAATTAATAAATCAGTTACGTTTAATGTTTTAGTTACAGATTCACAGGGTGAGCTTGCATCTCAAAATGTTAATATTGATATTTTAAATTTCAATGATGCTCCTTACTTTCAGGTTATAACAACAGAAAATATGGTGAGTGAAGGAGACCCGTTTTATCAAATAATTTCTGCTAATGATCCGGATAAAAACTTATATGATTCAACAGAGGTATTAACTATTACAGCAGATAATTTACCAAGGTGGCTTTCTCTTGAAAATCAAAATAATGGGCAGGCTATAATTTCAGGCAATGTAACTAATGAGGTTGCTGGAGAAGATTATACTTTTAATTTAACAGTCACAGATGCTGAAGGAAAATCAAATACGGAGTTGTTTAGCATAAATGCAGTTAATGTTAATTCTGCACCGTATTTTCTTTCTACTCCTAATTTAGTTGCTACAGAAAATACAGAGTATATTTATACGATTAACACCTATGATGAAGACTTTGATTCATCTAAATCTCAAGAAGAGTTAACGCTTAATACGTCTGGATTGCCAAGTTGGTTAAAAGTAAGTGGTTTTACAGATGGAATTGCGACGATAACAGGCGCTGTACTTAATTCCTATACCGATGCTACATATTCGATTATATTAACAGTTAGTGATTCTCAAAATGTAGCTGTTACACAGCAGTTTGATTTAGAGGTTTTAAATATAAATAATAGCCCTGAAATAAATAGTGTCCCTATATCAGTAGCTTATGAAGATGAAGCCTATGTTTATACTTTAGATGTAGATGATCCGGATTTACATACTTTAAATCCTAAGGATTATTTAAGCATGTCTATTGTTTCAACTCCTAATTGGCTGGACGTAACAAAAAATTTAGATGGCAATTTTGTTATATTTGGTACTCCTGATCCTCAATATTCTGAAATGGATTTTGATATTAAAATTAATGTAATAGATAGATATCAAGAAGGGGTGTCTCAAAATTTTGTTATCAATGTAGAAAATAGAAATAATGCACCATTTTTTGTAACATCAGCAAATTTAACAGCTACAGAAAATATGTTGTATAGATATGAGTTTGTAGTAGATGATGATGATTTAGGAATTGAGTCTATTAATGAACGCTTGCTATTAGATTATTTAGAAATTCCGTCTTGGTTAACGTTTTCACGCCTGGGTGTAACCTCTGCTGTATTAATTGGAACACCTAATAATTCTCAAGTAAATGGGACACATTCGGTAGATTTAAGAGTTTATGATAATTTTGGAGCTAAATCTATTCAAGCATTTGATATTTCTGTAGTCAATGTTAATAATGTACCTGAATTTTCTACCCTGCCATTAATTGTAGCAACAGAAAATGAAGAATATATATATTTAGTTAATGTTCAAGATTTAGATTTTTATACAGCTAGTTCTACGGAGTTTATTTCTTTTACGGCGCAAGGCTTACCTTCTTGGTTAACATTTGTTGATTTAGACAATGCAAATGCATCTTTATATGGAATTCCAGATAAACAAGATTTAATACAAACTCATAATATTACTATAGTTGCAACGGATTCTGATAATATATCTGTAACTCAAAACTTTGTATTAGATGTAATTAATATTAATAATCCACCATTTTTTATATCAACACCAAATTTAAAAGTAACTGAAAATTCTCAATATTTGTATAATGTAAATGCCGATGATTTAGATTTTGGATTAATTGGATTTACGGAGTCCGTTACATTAAATGTGACTCAGTCTCCGTCTTGGATTACAAGCAATGTAGTTTCGAGTAGAAGTATTCAGCTAGTAGGCATTCCTACAAAATATGAAGCCAATAAATCGTATTCATTACGTATTGAACTATCAGATATTTCAGGGCTTAAAACAGTTCAATCATTTAGTGTTGATGTTATTAATGTTAATGATAAACCTACTATTTCTTCTGTTGCGCCAGTAATTGCAACTCAAGATATCGAATATCATTATGATATATCATTTTCAGATAATGATTATTTTATTCAAGATGCGTCCGAAGTTTTAACTATAAATGCAACAGGGTTACCTGATTGGCTAGAGTTAACTAACGTTGGTAAATTTCAAGTTAGTTTAATTGGCACGCCTTCAAATCAGGAGTCTAGTCAATATCATGATATTTCTTTGGTTATAGAAGATTTACAAGGAGAATTTGTAATTCAAGATTTTAGATTATATGTTGAAAATATAAACGATGATCCTATTTTATCTGGAAACCCAGATGAAGAAATTTCAGAAAAGAATGGGTATTCATTTACGCCAACTTTTTCAGATCCCGATACTATTCATGATCAAGTATTACATTTCTCTGTAGAAAATTTACCTAATTGGCTATTTTTGAATTCATTAACAGGAGAACTTTCTGGTACCCCACAAGATGCTGATGTTGGAGATTATTCTAATATTATTTTAAGTTTATCAGATAGTTTAGTTACCAAAAATTTAGAATCTTTTTCAATAGAAGTTGTTGATTTTAATGAGTTCCCAACAGTTAAATTTCCGATTCCTGATCAACAGGTTAATGAAGATACAACCTATAATTATCAGGTTTCTGAAAATGCATTTGAAGATTTAGATCATTTAGATGAATTAACTTATTCTTACACAGGGCCTGAATGGGTTGTTTTTAACCCACATACAAGAACCCTTTCTGGACTTCCCGAAAATGATAATGTAGGGTTTTATGCCATTAGTATAGTTGCAACAGACAGTAAGGGCGTAGTTGTTGAAGATAGTTTTAATTTGAGTGTATTAAATGTTAATGATGCGCCAACTGATATTAGTTTATCCTATTATTCTATTATCGAAGATACTCAACCTAACTATTACTTTTCAGATATTGCAGTAACCGATATTGATTCAAATAATTTTAATTTGAGTTTAGTTTCGGGGAATGGGGATGAGAATAATGATTTATTTTCAATTCAAGGAAGTAAATTATATTTAGATAATGCGATTCAAGATAACTCGGTAACGGATTATTATATTCTAATTCGTGCATCAGATGGTGACTATTCTTATGAAAAAGAATTTGTAATTAAATTATCTGATGATAATGATAATGATTTAATAAGTAATTTAGAAGATGCTTTTAAAAATGATCCTGCAGCTTCAAAAGATGCTGATTTAGATGGATGTGCAGATGCATGGCATGATGGCTATAACCAGAAGTCTTCAATTACTCAAATATTTTTTGATGATCTTCCTAATATAAATATTTCGTGTGTGGATGAAGATAGAGATGGGAGCCCAGATTATTGGCTAAAATCAGCAAAAGAAAGCGATATTATTAATTCAACTATTTTATTAGATAAGTTTTTGTTTGATTCAGCTGCTTTTGTAGATGCAGATAACGATGGGTACCCAGATTCATGGGCACCTGGAAAATCTAGTAAAGATTCTGCTAGAAACTTGAGCTTAGATAACGATTCTAATTTACATTATTTTCATGTTGGGTTAGATAATAATTTGGTCTTATGGTTAGATGGTTCAGATAAAAGACAATTGTTAGGTGTTAATTTTGAATTTGATTTTTGGGCTAGTTTATCAAAAACAGCTATTTCTTTAGAAAATGTAGGGGTACGACCTGTTATAAAAGATAGTTATTTACGTTTTTATGATCATGTTCAATTACTTCCAAATACGTTTTTTAAAAATGAGTCGTTTAAGTTTTATAAATATGCAACCATTTTATTTGTTTTCGATAAGAAAAAAGTAACTAAAAATACGGTGTTATTAGATTCTATGGATAAACAAAATTATATAAAAATTAATTTTGATGGTGATGTTTATTCAATATCACAGTTAGCTCAGCCACAGTCATCTACTAATTCGTTTGGGTCATCTATTACATTTTCTAGTTCGGGTGCTTTTAAATCTAAAGCTACAACAGATTATGTTGTTTTTGCTATTCGATTAGATGGTACTTTAATGCATGTATATGAAAATGAAACTTATTTAGGATCTATGAATGCTAAAGATAGTATTTTTAATGGCATTGTTCTTGGAGATTCAGAAAGCAGTTTGTATTTATGTGAACTTAAGGTATTTAATGTAGATGTCGATACAAAAATTAAACCAATAATTAATGGTCTTGGTAAGAAATGGGATATAGATAAAGATGGAGTAGGATTGCAAGATGATTTTGCATTTGATTCGGCTAAACAAATTATGCTAGGGGGTGATTATGATGGTGATGGTGTTGATAATGCAAGCGATGCTTTTCCGTATGATAACTGTGCGTTTTTAGATGAAGATCAAGATTTTCTTGCAGATAGCTATGTTGCTGGTTATACAAAAGATACCTGTTCTGTAGTAAAGGATTATTACCCTAACGATAAAGAAAAAGGGCTGGTTGATCTTTCTTCTAGTGTAATCACAATAGAAGAATCTGTTTATTCTAATGATATTTCAATGACTGTTGAACAAAGCTCAGCATCTCAATCGTTTGAAATTAAAGATAAAACATTAAATATTAAAGGTATTCAATTAGAAGGAATGCAATCAGATAAATTAAAGGCTAAATTTAGTGGAGAGTCTACGGTTATTAATTTAGAGAAGATTGAATTAAAAGATAATGTAGAGGTTAATATTTCTGATGGTGTTGAATTTGTGGCTGATGAATTTATTACACAAGGACATAATGTGTCTATTTTGGTTTCAGGGTTAAGTTCGACAGTGACTGTAGAAAATTTAGTTGTTGCAAATAAAAATCAAGCAGAACTAAGTATTGATGATGGGGCTAGTGTGAAATCAAAATTTTTAAGATTAGGGGAATCTAAAGATGCTTCTGGAACGTTAATTTTACAAGGTGATAAAACACATTTAGACGTTTTTGAAACGGCTTATGTTGGCTCACAAGGTAATGCTGCAGTTGTCTTAAAAGATAATTCGGTTTTTAACGTTAACAAACTTGTAGTCGCAGAATCTAA
>CAXBWG010000058.1:0-8657 GCA_963979105.1 uncultured bacterium
CTTCCCTCTAGCTCTGCTAATAGCATTGATTTAAAAACATTAGATGTAAACCGTTTTTTAGAACTTGAGGGAATTCAAACACAAGCCTCTAAGCAAAAAACTAAGTGAAGACTGGCTTACCCCCAAGCATAAAATTAATTCATTCATCTGTAAAAAAACTAGATAAGGTTTATACCTTTTTAAAACCAAATTCTGTTAACTACACATTGTTAAAAAATGTATTAAATGAAAGTTCAATAATAGATGAAGACGACCGGTTTTTATCTAACCCAGAATTTATTACCTATGTTCAAACATCGTTATTAATTTGCTTATCTATGTTTGGTGGAATTTTTGTGCCAAATATTACTAACTTCAATGATGACGATACTAAAGTTAATATAACTTGGGATACGGGTTCAAGTGATACATTTTTATGGGGAGTTTATAACGATGACTTTCGTACATTTTCTCGTTATTTTCAGGACCGGCTCTCATCTAAACCGCAACATAGAAGTTATTTACCTGTAGAAATTTTTCAGGGAATTTTTGGATTTATTAAATCTTATATTTTAATTCTAAATTCAGTAAATAATCAGATAACTAAACTTATTGCCCCAAAATATCATATCTTAGATTTTTTAAATCAAGATATTAGTAAAGATTTATTATTTATTATTATCTCTAGTCTTCCGGGAGACCAAATGAATGCGATGTATGTTTATATTCAACAATTTTTTCCTAGTGATCTTGAAGTTACAAGCCCAGATGGAAAAAAAATGAATGTCATCTCATTATTTGAAAGTGCGAGTGTTGATATTTATTTTTTAATTGAAAAGACCAAAATTTATATGGATTTATATTTTAATAACTCAATGCCAATAATCAAACAAATCACCCAGTCTAAAACACTAGAATTTATTCAAAAATCGTTAGATAACACCACCATATATAATGTCACAATAGATAACTTAAAAAACTTAAAAACAAATCAAATCGACACAAGACTAGCCTTATACAAAACTTTTAAAAATCACCTAGATAGTTTAATCTAGATAACTATGAAAAATAAACGTATTTATTGTGATCATAATGCTACCACGCCTATTCATAAAGATGTTAAAGCACTATTTAAAACAGCGTTAGATATTTATGGAAATGCATCTAGCCTATATTTAACAGGAAGACAGGCTAAAGAAGAACTAGAACAGGCACGAGAAACAATTGCATCTTTTATTCATGCAAACTCCGATCAACTTATATTTTGTAGTTCTGGAACAGAGGCTAACAACCATGTTTTAAACCATTTTATTGCTGAAAAATGCGTTTCAAAAAAACCTGTGCATATTTTAGCATCAGCGATAGAGCATTCTAGTGTTTTATCAACATTAGAAAACTTAAAAAAATACGCCATCGACTACGATCTTATCCCTGTAGATTCTAATGGGCATATTAAAATAGATGAGTTAAAACACTTAATTAAACCTCATACCAAGCTTGCAAGTATAATGCTTGCAAATAATGAAATAGGATCTATTCAAGATATAAAAACACTTACTAAATTATGTCATGAACACAATATATTATTTCATTGTGATGGTGTTCAAGCATTAGGAAAAATTCCAATTGATGTAACCCAATTAGATATAGATTTTATGTCGTTTTCAGCACATAAAATTTATGCACCAAAAGGATGCGGCGCACTTTACATTAAAGATGAAGAGGTATTATCTAATTTAATTCATGGCGGCCATCAAGAACGAGGATTACGAGCTAGTACCGAAAATATTCCTGGAATTATTGCATTTAGAAAAGCAATAGAACTCTTAGATGTTAATAGATATAGCACACATACATCTGAACTTTGTAAAAGATTAATAAAAAAACTTAACTCACTTGAACCTGTTTTTTTTAATTCTTCTAAAACTGGATTATCAAACACATTAAACATTTCATTTCCAGGGTGTGATGGCCATGCACTTGCGATGAACTGTGATTTAGAAGGCCTAGATTTATCTACTGGATCTGCTTGTTCTGTAGGCTCTGTTGAACCGTCTCATGTTCTAACAGCTATTGGTCTTTCAAATGACTTAAATAAATCAAGCTTACGATTAAGCTTCGGCTTATCTACTAGTTTGGCAGACATCGATATAATTGCTGAGATTATTATAAGTACAGTTACAAGATTACGTTCATTATAAAGTTTAAATTGGGTTAACCCGAATAATGCAGTTGAAATGATGATAGTGCGTTATTTTGGGCATAAGTGAGTTCAATGTAAAAAATACTGGAGGTATAATTCATTTATGTTGAAGCATTTTTTATATTAAATTGGGCTCAATTAGGTTCAATATGATGCAATAGCATGAGTTTAACTGCATTATTCGGGTTTAATTATCTACTTTTTTTAATAGCCTACTTAATTGAGTTTTTCGCTTTTCAGATGAATTAACGCGTGGTGCATTTAAATTAAATCCCCACTTTAAAAATCGTTCATAATTTAAAATCACCCATAACCGAAATTGCACTGCTACATTAGAAGAAATAGAAAACCCTACTAAACATATTAAAGTAAACGAATATTGTCGTTCCTGAATTGATATAGGGCTTGATAGACTATTTTTAACATAAGAAATAGATCTTATATGTCGTTGTTTATCTACTTGGTTATCTTTTATAACAGTAGCTAAATGAACAATCACTTCTTTACGTTTTACTTCAAAAAACTCCGCAATTGTTTCCTGGCTCATCCATACCACATCAACAGTATCTTTAATTGAAAATGTAAGTTTTTCAGCTACATATTTCTTTTGCAACATTTGTTTATCAGCTAATTCATTTGTCATAATTCTAAGTATAAAGCAGGTAAGCTAATTTTTTCTAGCTTAAAGAGTATTTTTTTCAGATTTAATATGTTCAATTAATTCTAATTTACATTGGGTAATTTCACTTTCAAATACTATTCCTGCAGCTCTATTATGCCCACCCCCGCCAAAATGGCCTGCAATTTTAGTTACATTTGTATTATATTTAGATCGTAGATTTACTTTAACTAAATTTGATCTTAATTCTTGAAATACAATAAAAAGTTCAACATTTTTTAATTGTCTAATAAAATCAATCACTTTAACTGATCCACGAGGACTATTTTTTGGAATTGTAGTGTATGCAAGCGAATACTCTTTTAACACTACTAAATTATCTATTGCCAATTTAATTAACTGAAAATCATTTTCTGTTTTATTTTCTTCTAATGCTTGATATATTTCATAGGGGTTTGCACCAAATTGCTTAAGTTTACTGGCAGCAAGTAACGTGTCATCTGTAACATTAGAATAGGCAAATCTACCCGTATCAAAACTAATTGCTGCATACAAACACGTTGCAATTTGAGATGATATTTTCCAATCTAAGGCTGTAAACATTAAATACAACAACTCTCCCACAGAAGAAATTTTGCTCACTACATTAATATCACCAAACTTTGTATTATCGGGATGATGATCAATATTTATTGTCGTAAAATCATGTTGTGCATCTGTTATAAAAGACACATGATTAACACGTTCTAAAGACGAGCAATCGCACACAATTAAGGTATCGAACTTGAATTCTTTTGGAAATTTATTTTCAAAAAATTGCTTACTTGGTAAAAACTCAAACTCTTTAACACTTTCTTTAATCCAAATTTTAATATCTTTTTTTAATTCTGAAGAAAAATAATGAGCAAGCGCCAAGCAAGATCCAATAGCATCTGTATCTGGGTTTTTATGTGCTGTAATTAATATTTTTTTTGCATCACCAATATGAGAATTAAATAAATGAATAGAATCTATCAAACTCATTTATTTAGCTGGTTAATTTTATTAACTAAATTAACCCCTTTTTCAATACTATCATCAAATCTAAACCGAATTTTAGGAATCGCCATATATCTAATTGTTTTTGATAATTCAGAGTGAATAAATTTTGTTGCAGAAGATAATCCTTTTTTTGTATCTTCCTTTTGTTGATCAGAACCAATTTGACTATAATAAATCCAAGCTTGTTTAAAATCTGTTGAAATTTTTATTTCAGTAATACTAATAAAGCCAATTCGTGAATCATTAATTTTTTTTAATAACAAACTTGAAATTTCAGTTCGTAATAATGAAGATATTTTTTTTTGACGAGACATTATTTAAATTAACTTTACTTCCTGAATTTTATAAACAACTAAAATATCATCTACCTTAATATCCTTCATGTTTTTTAAAACAATTCCACATTCAAAACCTTCAAGAACTTCTTTTACATCTTCTTTAAATCGCTTTAACGACTCAAGCTCACCGTTAAAAATCTCTTCTTTATTTCGCATTACCTTAATTTTACTGTTTCTATCTACTTTTCCAGATTTTACATAACACCCAGCAATACTTCCTATTTTTGAAAATTTAAATATATCTCTTACTTCAACTGTGCCAAGTTCTACTTCTTCGAATTCTGGCTTATATAACCCCTGAATAACGCGTTTAATGTCATCTAGAATTTCATAAATAATAGAATAAGTGCGTATTGTTACTTTTTCGGCTTCAGCTATTTTTTTTGCATCCGTTGATGCTTCTGAATTAAACCCAAACACAATACCCGCTGATGCTTTTGCTAGCAAAATATCATTTTCATTAATTCCACCCGTTGCAGAATGAATAATTTTTATTGGAATATCTTTACTTTCAATTTTTTCAATAGAACTTTTTATTGCCTCTAACGATCCATGGACGTCTGTTTTAATAATTAAATTTAATTGTCGTAAATTTCCTTCTTCTGCTTGTGAAGATAACGCTTCTAATGAAACAGCCATCTTTTGAGACATTTTTTTTACATCTTTAGCTTTATCTTGATGTAGTTCTACATATTGCCTACATTCTTTTTCAGATTTTTTCGACTCTAAAACAGACCCTGGTTGAGGAACTTCTGAAAACCCTAAAATTTCTCCAGGATCACCAGGATATAACGCTTTTATTTGCTGATTTTGATCATTGAATATAGCCCGAACCTTTCCATAAGATCCTTCAATTACAAAATAATCTCCTACTTTTAAAGTTCCAGCTTTAACTATAATTGTAGCAATTGGACCTCGTTGCGCCGAAAGTTTAGATTCAATTACAACCGCTTTACATAACGAATCTACATTTGTTTTTAACTCTTCTAACTCTGCTGTAAGATGAATCATCTCTAATAATTCATCGAGTCCTTTTTTTGTTTTAGCAGAAACTGGTACCATAATAGTTTTTCCACCCCAATCTTCAGATAATAAATTATACTGACTTAACTGTTGCTTAACTTTTTCAGGATCTGCTTCTTCTAAATCCATTTTATTAATCGCTACAATAATCGGAACATCGGCAGTTTGGGCATGATTTATAGCTTCTATAGTCTGAGGTTTAATTCCCTCAGTTGCAGAAACAACTAAAATAGCAATATCTGTAATTTGAGCGCCCCGAGCACGTAACGACGTAAACGCTTCATGCCCCGGAGTGTCTAAAAATGTTAATTTATTATCGTTATGAACTATTTGATAAGCTCCTATATGTTGTGTGATTCCACCTGATTCGCCATCTACAATATTCGACTTTCGAATAGAATCAAGCAATGCTGTTTTCCCATGATCAACATGCCCCATTATTGTAATTACTGGAGGTCGTATCGATGTAGCAGATCCCTGAATTGCTTCTTGCTCGATTTCCATAATTTTAGTTTTTAAACCTAACTCAGTCTCGCTAGTTAAATCTTCTGCAACAACAATTACATTAAGACCTTTTCCAATCTCAATTAATGTTTTTTGATCAATTTCTGAATTTACATTTACCAATAATCCTTTTCTTAGAAACACTTTCATAATATTAGCCAACGAAATATCAAACAATTTAGGAATTGCAGATACTTTTATAGAATCTTCTTTAATAGAAATTTTCTTTTCAGGAAATTCGTCTTCTTTATTTTTATTTTCAGACTGCGCTTTATTCTTATATAACCGCTTAAGTCTAGAAGTTGTTCCTGGGTCTAACTTTAACCCAGGCTTAGCTTGCCTATACCCGTGTTGCCTTAAAAAGTCGATAAACTCGCCTATACCAATACTAAGCTCTTCCGCTATTTCTTGAACCTTCAAAAAATCACCTTCCGTTTAATTTCGTTAATTTGCACAGGGGTTAATATTGCCCTGTTACTTTTTATTTCAATTCCTTTTTTTGCGGCTTTTACAATTAAATCTGCTGTTTTAATATCCATAAGCTTAGCAAAATCAGACACTTTCATATCTTTTTCTTCGCTATTTGAAATAGATTTCATTTTTTCTTGTAATTTTCGCTGTGTTTCTTCAATATTCTTTTCTTTTATAACATCATCAGCAATTGCCTTTGCTAAACTACCCGCAAGATTACTACTTGCCTCTTCTTGATTGCTAGGGTCATCTAGATTCGCTTCTTTTATTTTTTCAGATATTGATTTATGATTTTTTTCAAATTCTTCTTCATTAATAATATCCAGCTTCCATCCAGTCAATCTAACAGATAACCGTACATTAACGCCTCGTTTTCCAATAGCTAACGATAATTGATCTTTTGCAACAACAACTGTTACTTCTCTGTTTTCAAAATTAGTTACAAATACATTCGAAACAACTGCTGGTTTTAATGCATTTGAAATAAACTTTTTAATATCTTCTTCCCATTCAAGAACATCTATTTTCTCATTTCCAAGCTCTTTTATAATTGCCTGAATTCTACCACCCATCTGGCCAACACATGTTCCTACAGCGCCAATAGAAGAATTATTTGTTTTCACAGCAACCTTGGCTCGAATTCCAGGCTCTCTAGCTACTGCCATAACTTCGATTATGCCATCATTTATCTCTGGAATTTCAATTTCAAACAAACATTTTAATAATCCAGGGTGACATCTAGAAATAGAAATCATGTTTCTTCTATTTTCTTTATTCACTTCAGTTATAAAAACACGAATAATTTCATTTGGCTCAAAACGCTCTCCTGGAATTTGATCTCTAAAGTGCAAAATAGCTTCCGTTCTTCCTAAATTAATTAAATAATTATTATTTTCTACTTGCTGTACCGTTCCATTTACAATGGTATGCTCTTTTGTTTTAAATTCGTCATATACAGAGTCTTTTTCTGCCTCTCTTAATCGTTGTGTAATGACTTGTTTTGCAATTTGAGCAGCTATCCTTCCAAAATTTGGAGGCAAAAACTCTTGCTTCACTTCATCTCCAAGAACTACTTTTTTCTCTAACTTCTTAGCCTCTTTTAATGATATCTCAGTATTTTCCAAAACAATTTCTTCTACAACTTCTTTTATTCGATAAAATTTAACTTGCCCTGTTTCGGTAATCAAACTACATTCAAGCTGACTCCCATCTCCTAGTTTTTTTCTACATGCAGATGCAAGCGCTTGCTCTACAGCTGCGTATAAAAAATCTTTTTTTACGCCTCTTTCTGTTTCGATTTGATTTGCTACTTGTTCTAAATTTTCAATTACAATCATCTGTTCGCCTCTTTAAAATATATTCAATTTGACTAAAAATTAAGCAATAAACTTGTATTTATTTCTAGTTATATTATCATTTCTTGATAAATACTTTTGCTATTTTCCCAAAAAATGCTGATTTAATCAACCTTAATCAAGCTCGATATCTATTAATTTAATCATAGCTACTAAATCTTTTCCAGCTTGTTCTAAATTTGCATCAATAATTATAAAATCATCAGTAGCTTCAATTATTGTAGCTTTTAGCGGTTTTTGGCTTTCTTGTGCTATTTCAATTCTTTGACCTTTAATAGTGTTAATATGTTTTGGAACTGCAGATTTCGGAATTTTATGTATTAAATCATCTACTTTTTTTCCAAATGCATCTTCTGCTTTAATCGTTACGGTTTTCACATCTCCTATCTGCATGCCTTTAATTTGAGATTCTACCCCCTTAAGAAAACTACTACTTCCCAATTTAAACCTTAATTGTGGTTGACCAATATTTGAATCATATAATTTTCCGCTTGTGTATCGTAGTGAGTATTCTACAGTAACAATATCTCCAAATTCAGCAAAATCCATAATTAATTGATACCAGTATATATGAAAAAAGGCAAAAAAATATATAATAATAAATTATTGTTATTTTAAATTTCCGCTAAAATGTTATAATATGTGAGCTAAAAAAAAAATCTGGAGTTTATTATGGGTTTTATCAAAAAATTATTTTCACAATTCAGATGCGATTTAGGCATAGATTTAGGCACTGCAAACACACTTGTTTTTTCACAAAATGAAGGTGTTGTTATTCAAGAACCATCCGTTGTTGCAATTGATAATCAAAAAAAGCTTGTACTAGCTGTAGGAAATGAAGCAAAACGCATGATTGGAAGAACGCCAGGAAATGTAGTTGCTGTTCGGCCACTTCGTGATGGTGTTATTGCAGACTTTGACATTACAGAAACAATGCTAAAATATTTTATTAAAAAAGCATTACCACGAAAACAATGGTTAAAGCCTCGTATAATTGTAGGGGTCCCATCGGGAATTACAGGCGTTGAAAAACGTGCTGTATTAGATGCAACTTATCATGCTGGCGCTAAAGAAGCATATTTAATCGAAGATACGCTAGATGCTGTTAATCGTGTTGCTCATCC
>CAXBWG010000059.1:0-8583 GCA_963979105.1 uncultured bacterium
AACCACACTATTCGGCTTATTCATAAACAACATATAGCGACTATAAACCTTTCAAAAAGAGAAATGAGTCCAATTGTTACAGCGAACACATTGCAAATAGAACGGTCAACAACACTTTACGATGGATGGATGAAAATGTTATCTCGTAAATCTTTTGAAAACGAAATAGAAAGAGCTAATGTAGAAGATGCTCATATAAATGTTTTTCTAAAACAAGAATTAAACTCAAAACTTAGTCTTACAGAACATATAGTTGGAGAATACTATTACATTAAAAATAATTTTAGCTATATTATTACAGTTCAAACACTAAAGTCTAATTGGCCCTATATTCAAAGCGACTTAAAACTCTTTCTTAATAGTTTCTGGATAGGAGAAGGCACTCGGCCAGAGGAAAGTATTATAAAAGAGACAACTTCATCTTGGACAACTCCAGGAAATATTAACAATAATAATTTTATTCATGCAACTCCTCAAATACAAAAAAAACTTGAACTACAATGGGAATTTGAAATAAATTCTAAAAATAATTACGCATCTTTCCCCATGGTTAGCAAAGCTAATTTTTTATTCTTCTTACAAAACAACACCCTTACGAAATTAAATTACAAAACAGGAAATATTGAATGGAGTTTTTCGATTGAAAACGAAGTAAACCCTCACTATTTAGCCTATAATTCATCATTAGTCTTTGTTATTTCAAATACCCCTATTCCTGCTTTAAGCGCATATTCAAGTGATACTGGAGAAAAAATTTATTCAATAAAGTTACATAAGCAACATTCAATTGCAAAATTCAACTCATCTTTAGGATTTATAAATGATGCAGGTACTATTAAAGCTTTTGAAATTCATAATGGAAATACTGTTTGGTCGAAACCAATTAACGCTACCACTACGACCCCATTAATTGTTACTGAAAAACGACTTCTGTTTCAAAATAAAAATACTGGAGAAATCGCTGCTATTTCTCCCATAAATGGCAATGAAATATGGACTCAAAAACCATGTATGTTATCTAGAGATTTAAGCTTATTTAACTCAGTTATTTTTCTTCCAATAAAACATTCTTCAGGGGCAGACAAATTGTTAGCATTAGATATAAACTCTGGAGATACCATCTGGTCATTTGATAAAACTATTTTAAACTTTAAATTTGAAAACACAATTTCATCTTCAGATAAAGTATCTGTTTTTTCAGGAACTATTTCATCTATAAAAAAAGATAAAGCTTTTGTACTTATTTGCATTAATAATCTAACAGGAAAAATTGAATGGGAAAAAGTGTTAGACGAACCTATTTATCGCCCTATTGTAACAAAAACAAATTTATTTTCTATATCAAAATATACTAAATCTATTTTAATCTTAGACTTATTAACTGGTGAAAAAATCCCAATTAACACACACCATTTAAGTATTAACGATATCAATGTTTATAGAGATTATTTTTTAAAAATTATTATAAAAAACAACAATATCATTATTCAATGTTACACATAATATATCTTTAAATATATTTTCATTTACAAATTATTCAAAAATAGATAATATAATAAAGCGCCTAAAGATAAACAAAAAATAAATTGTCTCATTCGTCTCTTTGGGTTTCGGTTCATATAATATCAGGAGGAATTTATTAATGAGTTATAACTATAATCACTGCACACTAATGGGAAGGCTTACAAAAAACCCCGAATTTAAACAAATTACTGAAAATTTTTGTAAACTATATTTTACAATTGCAATTACACGCAAATATAGAAAAGATAATATTAAATCAGAAACAGATTTTATTCCGGTATGTATGCTAGGAAACAATGCCATGATTGGACATAACCTCTTAGTCAAGGGAAGCCCTGTTTTGATTTGGGGCACTATTCAAGTTAGAAATTATGAAAAAGAAAATGAACGAAAATGGATCACAGAGATTATAGCCGAAAATTTTCAACTTCTTGAAAAAAAGAATAAAAAATTACAAGAAGAAACAGAAACTAATTGTATTAAGGAAGACTTAATAACCGCAACCCTATAATTTTATAATATTTTGAGCATTCTAAATTAGAAATTTCCGAAGTTTAGAATGCTCAAAAAACTTAAAATCAAATACCCCCAATTACAAAACCGATTAAATACCAAAATAAAAAATTAATATTCTGTATTTTGAAAGTAATTTTATATTAATATTAACTATTGATAGATTTTTGATTTATGTAGTTAGTTCGATTTCATATAAACTTTTAAAATCAAATCAAGATCTACCATTACTTCATCTGAAATCAAAAAAGGATACGCATTTATATTAAAATCATTTCTATTAATTATTATATTATTAGATTTAACAGATAAAACATACTGGTTAGTTCCTTCTGTTTTATAGTATTGTAATTTTACTGGAATAGTAATCGATTTTTCAATCCCTTTTATACTTAGATTTCCAGTTATATCAGTCTGATTTACGGATACTGGAGTATTTACAGTAAATAAAATAAACGGATGGTTAATCGAATCTAAAAACTTAGATTTTCTTAAATCACGATCTCGAGTTTTATTATTAGTATCAATCGAATTAGAGTCTAACCTAACTTGAATTTTTTTTATTATCTGAGTATCTTCCAAATCTACATCTACAGTTATTGCTTCAAATTCTCCAGACACCTCAACAAGTGATAAAATCTTTGATCTGAATGTAATTTTGGATTCTAAAGGGTCGCAACTAAGCCTTACAAAGGCAACACACTGTGAACAATATATTGTTATCGCCATCAAAATTAAAAAAAACACTCTCATTAAGCATAATGATAAATGAACACCTCTAAAAAGACCAATTAATTATTGATTCACGCGTATAACTTTTATAAGACAAAATAACTATATAGAAATATGTTTTGGCAATTGAATTAATAATGGACTCTGAGCTTTATCTAGCCAAGAAATTAAAGAAATAATATTTTCATAACTCATTGCAGTGCAGCCTCTAGTTGCCGAGTCTTTTGAGCGCCAAACATGAAAAAAAATAGCACTTCCATACCCTGCTTTCACTGGATTCATATTATGATTAATCACAATTCCTTTATTATAAAGCCCATCTACTCGCTTCATTTCTTCAAAACTATTCCAGTCTTTATTATTAAACGTTTTTTGTTGGAATTTATTATAATGGCTGCTATTCACATCATCTATAAAAATGTCTTCTTGATTTATTGTTTTATATGGCCAAGAAGAGCCCGCAACCACCGCTGAATCACCAAAGCTTATATCAAGCTCAAACACACCAGCTGGCGAACATCCATCGCCTTCCATTTTTTTAGGTGTCATTTCTAGATGTAACCCTAACCCCCAAGCAAACCCATTTTCACCTATCACAACGGGAAAACCTGTTTTTAACACCCATAAACTTGAATTATTTTTGTCTTTTTCAAATAGCTGGCATGTTGCATGAAACCCTGTTTTGGAATCTGCTTTAACAATAATTAGCTGTTTTGTTTTAGCAATATATAAACTAGGAACCCCTAACTTATGACCCAGTTTTTGCAACTGATTTTGAGACAAACTTTCAATAACAGAATTGTTACATCCAGATAATCCAACTAATAATAATAAAATTATTAATTGTTTAATAACTCAAATACCTCTTGATATTTTTGACTTGCTTTATCAATAATCGAATTTGGCAATGTTGGAATTGGAGGTTTTTTATTCCAAGTTTCAGCCAAATAATCTCTCACAATTTGTTTATCAAAGCTAGGCGGAGACACCCCTGGTTTATACTCTGATCTTGGCCAATACCGTGATGAATCCGGAGTTAACACCTCATCAATTAATATAATTTCATTATTTAAAAGCCCAAATTCAAATTTTGTATCAGCTAAAATTATACCTCTAGATTCAGCATAATCTCTTCCAAAATTATATAATTTTAAACTTATATCTTTTAATTTGGCGGCTAATGAAGACCCAATTAAATCTTCCATTTTTTCATATGTAATATTTTCATCATGATCCCCTTGCTCTGCTTTAAATGCTGGCGTAAAAATAGGTGCTTCAAGTTTATCTGCTTGCTGCAGGCCTTTAGGCAAGCTAATTCCGCACACTTTACCTGTTGATTGATAATCTTTCCAGCCAGATCCAATTATATAGCCTCTAACAACACATTCTATTGGAACTAGCTCTGTTTTTTTCACTAACATCGTTCGACCACTTAAATCATCTGCATATTGTGCTGCTTCTTGTGGAAAATCGGCCACATTAGTACTAATTAAATGGTTTTTTACAATGTGAGCTGTTTTTTTAAACCAAAATTCAGACACTGCAGTTAAAATAGCACCTTTATTTGGTATTCCATTAGGTAAAATAAAATCAAAAGCAGATACTCTATCTGAGGCTACTAATAATAACTTTTCATCAAAGTCAAATACACTTCTTACTTTACCTGTCTTAAAAATAGGTAAATTATCAAATTTTATTTCTGTAATTATATTTTTTGTATTTTGCATAAACTACTCCTTTATTTAAATAATTAAAATTCTAACAATATCCTGAAACCAAAAAATCATTACCTACAGATTCTACCGTTGCATTGGAAAGATCTAAAACCGAATCTAGAGACTCTGTTTTTCCAAAATTCACAACAGAAATTGCCTGGTTATCTCCGATTAATTTGGGAGCGATAAAAAAAGAATATTGATTTACAACGTTATTCTTAAAAGCACTACTAAATAAGTTAGCACCTCCTTCTAAAAAAACAGAAAACACATTAGATTCATAGCACTTTTTTAAAAATAAATCCCAATTTAATTCACTATTTTTAAGTTCTTGAACCCATACTTCTGAAAACTTTGTATTTTTATTTGATAACGCATTATTTGATGTCACTAAAATTGTTTTAAAGCCTGAGTCAAAAATTTTATAATGTTTTGTAATATCAATTTTAGAGCCAATTACAATAATTGCAGGAGGCCTATTGGATTCTATATTGTAATCATATCGAATTGTTAAACTTGGATCATCTTGCTGTAACGTTGTATGCCCTATTACTATTGCAGCTATTTGAGATCTAAATAAATGAACTTTTTTTAACGACTCTGGCCCTGTAATATATTTACTTTTATTATTAGATAAAGCTATTTTTGCATCTAAACTCATTGCCGCCTTTAAATGAACCCACGGCCTTTTATTTGAATGAGCATAAAAATAATCATGATTTAACTTTTTTGCTTCTTTGTCTAATAATCCATATCGTACATCTATATTATGTTGCTTAAGTATTTTCTCTGCGGGATTATCAGTCACTTTACTAAATGGATCTCGACTGGCAAAAACGACTTCATTAATTCCAGAATTAATAATTGCATTTACACAAGGAGGTGTAGACCCATGATGGGTACATGGCTCTAATGTAATCATAATTGAAGCCCCTTTAACCGACTCCTGGGCTAATTTAATAGCAATTACTTCTGCATGATCGTGTGTCTTTTTTTGATGAACACCTACGCTAATAACTGTTTCATTTTTATAAATAGCAGCAGCAACTCTTGGATTAGGGTAAGGCTTTCGAATATGAATATTTGCTTCATTAATTAACCGCTTCATTAATAATATTTCAAAGTCACTAAAATTTGTCATTTATCTAGGCGTTAGGAGCCTCTATTACTTGTTTAACAATCACTTCATCATTAAACAATATCTCTAAAAGGCCCCCCTTATTTAGCTCAAAATCTAATTTAACATCTTTTCCTGGATCAATTAAATCTGAATATATTTTTTCTCTCATATCATTTTGAGTATAATAAATTACTAGTTCTTGCGATAACCACTCCTCTAACATATAAAATATTATACTAATATTTCGTACATGGTCTTTATTCATAAACAAAGACGATTTAGCTTTTGAAACACTAATTTTTACAGGGTAACCTTTGCTTATTGTTAACTTAATATTTTCACTTGGGCCAATAAATGTATTCGACATAGGATTTTGGCCAATTACAATTCCAGAATCATATTGTAGTGAATACTCTTGTGAAATCACTTCAGTTGATAACCCTCTTTGTATTAATTTTTCTTCTACATATGGTCTGGTATACCCAATTAAATCCGGGACTAAAATTGGCCCCTTTCCTTTTGAGACAAACAACCGAATTAATCTTTTTTCTTTCACTACCCTACCTGAAGGAGGTTTAGATTCAATTACAAATCCTTTTTTCACACTCGGATGAAATCGTTCTCCACTAATTAAATAGTCTAAATTATAGTCATCTAACATATCTTCTGCCTCGAACTGAGTTAACCCCGAAACAGTTGGAACAACTACTTCTGGAATAGCTGTAATATAAAACAAATATGATTTATGCATCCCCACTCCTAATAAAACAAAAAATAGTGCAACTGCTACATAATTTAGAATTGTAATTAAAAATCCTATCTTTTTTTTATGAATATACACTTTTAAATTCTGAATCACATTAGACGATGTTTTATTATTAGAATTAGAAAAGACTAAAACACCCTTATACACTTTTATTAATTCAAGAAATGTCCTAAATCTATTTTCTGGATCGGGACTTAAGCATACGGATAACACCTGAGTAAGTTTTGATGGTATTTTTTCACTTACAGGTTCAAATGTTCTCGCGCCCTGAATAATTTCTTTTTTCATCTGATCAATCTTAATTGAATATTTATAAGGCCATTTTTGACTAAAAAAGACATACATTAAAATACCAAAACTATACATATCACATCGAATCGAATAATAATTTGTCATAAAAAATTCCGGTGCTAAAAAAATACAATCCTCTATTACTTCTATTTGTTTCCAGCAGTTTTTATAAATAATAATAGGAATCATTAATCTTGAAATTTTGATTTCATTATTAGATGTCACAATAACATCTGAAAAATTTATTGTTCCCGCAAACAAATGATCTTGCTCTAACTGCAATAATGCATTTAATAATTGTCTAGAAAAACTCCATAATTGTTTTAAATTTAATCTCTCTTCTTGCTTAATATATGTATCTAAATTTACAAAACTATCTTTTCCTTCATGAATTGTATAAAACGATTCTCCATCATAAAAATAATCAATCATCGATAATGTGTTTTTATGATTAAAATGAACTAATTTTTCAGAAATATTAATAAGCTTTGTAACAATATTAGAATTTAAATATTCAGCTTTATATTTCCAAATAATTATAGGTATATTGATATAATGTGTTGTTCCACTATAACAAAATGAAATAATATCTTCATGAATTAAATTAGATATTTCATATTTTGATTTAATTAAATGCTTTTTTTTCATATTATTTTACTGAGATTATAGCATTGGATTTATTATTTATTAGATACCACTTTTTTTTATAGCTATAAAAAGAATCAATATGACCTAACGATTCTTTTACTCTAAATGAATACACATTATCACCATTAAAATTATCAATAATTTTCACATTTTGAGATGGAAATTTTAATAATAAAAAATTTTGATTTGACACTATATCAACAATTGGAAGTGTAAACTCATTTTCCCATTTTATCTTTTTTGAATTTAAATCTACACACTGTATTTTATTGTTTCCAGAAACTTGAATTAATTCTTTTTGTCGCACAATAAAACTTGTATCATCAACACTATATAGGCTATTAGAAATCTCAGATAAATCTAAATTAACCCTTACAATTTGTCCCTTTTTAGATTTAAAAAAAGCATCAGAGTTTGTCGATGACATATAAGACACATTTTGCAATTTAGAATCTATCAGGCGACTTATTTTTTCACCTGAAATAGTATCATATATAGTTAGTTTTTTTTTATTTAAACATCCACTATATTTTGCAGATGCAAAAATAATTTTCTCTTCACATGTTGCATCTTTAGCCCATAAAACATCTTGAGAATTTAAATCAATCATTTTAATTTCTTTCTTGAAATTAGCTAATAAAAAGGGGTATTTAATTACGAAAGACTCTAACTTAATATCATCAAATGTTTGTCGTATTCCCGAATTAACAGAAAATATTGTAAGTAAATTATCTTGATTTATTGAATAAATCGTATCGAATTCAGCATATAATTGTTTAACATTATGAGTTACTAATGACATCTGCCAATTTACAATTAAATCTTTATTATATAAATAAAGAGCTTCTTTTGATAAAGATATTAATACATCATCATAAACAATTAATTCATCATAGCTATTAAGTTTATGTTTATATAAATTTTTAACCTCTGGAATTTTATCTTCATCAAATTCTATAGCTACTTTAACTTCGTCATCTTTTACACCTGCTGAAGCGCCTTCAGGCTCTATTTTATCTGCGGGTTTTTCAAAAACAGAATTAGGATTAATTGTAGTTTGACTTAAAGTATTAAAAGATAAACTATTAACTATTAGGATTACACAGAAAAAAACAATTATCTTTTGCATACTTGAATAATTATCTTTTTCTTTTTGAAATCCCTTGCTTATTTTTCAAGTTTCTTCGTATATCTATTTGACGTTCTTCTGATCGTTTTAAAAACCCATTTAGTTTATCTTCAAAATTTGGGTTACGCTGTTTTTTTATAATAGG
>CAXBWG010000060.1:0-8573 GCA_963979105.1 uncultured bacterium
ATCCGCATCAGAAATCGCCCAAGACATCGTGTCTCGTTCAACAGTCCAATCAACAACTCCAACTGTTCCACATCCATTTATTAAGATAGTCCGAATATAAATCCAAAGTGGGGGGGAATACGTGGGGAAAATCAAATAGTCATTATCGATACAGGGGGGGACGTCTTAATATTGAGTGTAATAACTGGAGCGGGATACCAGATTCGAACTGGCGACCTTCTGCTTGGCAAGCAGACGCTCTACCAACTGAGCTAATCCCGCTAATTGGTGTTTGATTGTATCATTTTTATGAGTTCGCGGAAAGATATTATTAAACATAAAAGGTGGTTGAAGAGGTTAATATTTTAACAGAATTATTTGTTTAAATTTGAAAAATCGTGTTCTTTGTGTTCTAGTTTTTCAGAAATATGTTCTAGTAAATCTATTACAAGTTTAGTCTCTGTAGTGTTTGTTTGAAAGTTTGATTTATTTGCTGTGTAAATGTTTTGCACTAATGCAGATGCTGCGTGAGGGCCGTTTAATGAAATTGATTTAATTTTTAATGCATATTTTTTTAAATTTTCTTTAGTAAATTCTATATTGTTTACATTGAATCTTTTTAAAAAAGTATATAGCGATTTTTGTATAGTAGTATTTCCTATGTTTTGATTGATTAGATTTTTGAAATATATCCATTCATGATCATGCAATGTTGAAAAGAATTCAATAAATATTGTTTTTTTATGGTGTATATTATGACTATTAAATAGGCCAATCTTACTAAGTGTAATATAAAATGATTCTGTAATTTGTTTTTGAACAGAAATGTATTTTTCTAATAAATTATAACTATTAAAAATAGAATCTTTTGGCGATAAGGAGGGTTTTGTTACTGTGAAATTTAATTCGTTTAAGATTAATGTGTTTGTATTTAAAATTTTCTTTTTTGCAATAAAAGCTATTAAATTATGTTTTTCTAGCTGCGTTAATGGGCTAAATAGGGTGTGATTAATATCTAGTGTTGTTGTTGTTTGAGCCATTGTTTGCATGAGCTTTTGAGAATCTATTTTTGTTAATGAGTCAGTACATACTGTATTCATAATTAAGGGGATGTATTTAGAGTTTAATAAATTAGATAGCTTATTGTTTTGAGTATATGAATTAAAAGATTTTAATAATTTTGTAAAATGGGTGATTTCGAAATAATTTAAATTGCAATTAGTTGTATTTAGTAGCAATTGTATTTCATTAAATGTTTTAGTTTCTAATTTGTGTTTTGGTTGAATTGAGTTGAAGAAATCATTAAAGAAATTTTTTGCATTTAGCATCCTTTTTTTAGGTTTAAACGTGACATTGTTTTCTATAGAACTTACTTTATCTATTAATTTATTATAGATTTTCTCTGTATCGTAAAGTGTTTTAAAATGCGGGTAGGATTTAATGCTTATAATGTTGGATGTGTCTAGATGACCTTCGTTAATTAGCCATTCTTTGAATGTTTTTGTTAATGAATTGATTTTAAATTTCGATTCGTCTACGTATAGAAGATTTGAATGTAAATTAGCCTCATGATGAAGATTTATTAGCCATTTAGGAAGTGAGCAGGAATTATGTGGTAACTTTTTATTTATAACTTTTGAAATTATTTTTTGTTCAATATCGTGTGAATGAAATAAGCTTAATCTAAATCCAAAAATAATATCGAATATATTAAACCCGTAATGATTTAACTGGGGAATAATGTCATTGAAAATAGCTGAAAATTGTTTTTCTTGATTTTGTCTGAAGAGGCGTTCTATTGTTGTTTTGCAGTAAATTAATTTAGGGAAATTAATCCCGCTTATTTCTATAATCTCTGGATATAATTCTGATAATTCTCTTGAGAATGTTTTTGGAAAGTGTAATTGTAAAAATAATAGAACTTCTAATTGTACAATTAATTGGTTTGTATGTTCTGGGTTTAACCAAAATGTTTTTACTTGATTTAGAATTTTATAAAGATTTTCTGAACTTATTTCTTCAGGTGTTGGATTTAATAATGTTTTTAAAATGAAATAACGTAAATCGCTTTTTAAATCTGGATGAACTATTATTGGGTAAATATAAGATAGATCTAGTAGATTTAGATAGTTATGAAATTTAATTGTTAATGTTTTGTTTTCTTGAATTATTTCTAATGTTTGAGTAAATGATAAATATATTTGATTTGTTTTAAGTGTTAATGCTAGTAATGAGTCTAAAAAGCTTGCATGAGTTATAAACTTGTTTGAGAAATAGTTTTTTAGTTCAGTTGGCGTGTCTGGAACTAATAAGCTCGGATAATAATTAAATAAAACTGATAAACTCTTTTTGGTTTTTTCAAAATTTGAGCTTAGTCTATTTTTTAGCCATAAAAAGTAAGGTTCTAATTGGTTTATTTGCTCAGAATTGTTTTGTGTTATGACTAACTCTTCCCAAGATAATGGTGTTAAGTTTATTAAAAACTCACCGTTATCACTGATGATTTTTGATTTTAATAAGAGGCGTGTATAATTTGAATGAAATTTTGAATGATTCTTTTCTTTGAGTCTATATAAATCATGTATTATTTGGACAAGCCAATTAAAGTTATGCTTAAATTTGTAAGAATTAATGCTTTTAGACAAATTTATTATGTAGTCTTTTTGGTAAGTGGATAATGCTTTTTTAGTTGTGGATGCTAGTAAGTTTTTATATTCAGATGTGGTTGAGTTAATATAAGCCGAATTAAAGATGTCTTTAAAAAAGATGTCTAAGCTTATTTCATGTTTAAGATGTAACTTGCAAAGCTTGAATAAGTTTTGAGTATTATATTTTAAGCAATAATTTATATATGTGGATAAGAATTTATATTGATCTGACTCTGGGTTTATTAGATCTGACAAAATAATGAATTTTTTACTACTGCTTAGATAATAATCCCATATTGATAGAAATAGTGGAGTTTTTAAAATTAAATTCATGATTTTTATTGGGAAATCATGAGGTGATTGTTTAATTAATTGTTTTATAATAATTATTTTTGAAGATGTTTTTGTTTTATTGCACTGAAATATAGGTGTTAAATAATTAATGTGAGCGGTTTGATTATTTGAAATAATTTTTTCTTTTATCCAGTTGATTAAAAAGGTGCTATTTATGTTATTTGCGATTAAATAATGTATTATTTTAAATATTTTTTTTATTTGAGCTTCATCATTAGCATAGATATAATATTTGGGTATAGAACTTGCAATGTATATTAAAAAGTTTTGGAAATCTTGAGACTCATCTGATTCGCAGATGTATAGTGAAATTAAATCTATTAAACTTTGGTTGTCTTTCCAGAATTCTATAAGATTTGCAAATAGGTTTAAACTAAATAGATGAGAAGGTTTTTGTAAGTAAAATAGCAGTTTTAGTTTGGTTTCTTTTTTTAGACATATTGTTTTTAGTTGGGTTTTTATAGATGTAAAATTAAAATCATTATAATTATTGATGGTTGAATTAGATATTAAATAATATAAAATATATTCGCTTTTATTTATTTGCGAGATGTTTTTAGAAATTGAAGAAAATATGATTTCTAAAATTAAATCGTTTATAGCAACACTAAAAATTGGAGTGTTGATGGTGTTTAAAAATTTATCTTTTAAAATGTCGCTGTTATTTAAGGGGCTAATTGGAAATTGAGGGGCATAGCTATATAGTAATGTTGTTATTTCTTCCGTTTTTTTCTGGCTTAATTTTTTGCTGGAATAATTTATTGCAAAATGAATTGCTTCAAAGAAAGAAAAGGATTTAATTCGATTTAAAATTTGATTAAAAATAGGAGAGTCTGTTGGGAATTTATTGTAAAATAAGCTTTGTTGTAATGAAATAGCAACGTCTTTTAGTTGTAGGATTTGATTAAAGATAGGTTCGTTTTGTATAGCTAGCTCTAATAAATAAGGATGCTGATCTTCTGTTTCTAGGGCTGTTGAAATTAAATTAATACAATGGGATGAAATTTCTAGTGGTAAAAAATTTAATTTATTCAAAATAGATATTAATGTATTGATTTGAATAGAATTAGAATGCTTTAACATGGACATTGAGATAACTTGGGAGTCATTGGTGGTTAATGTGAAGGTGTTGTGTAAAAAATTTGTTTTGTTAAAAAATGTTTCGCAATATAAAAGGAGTATATTAAATGTTTCGGGTTTTGACGTTTCGTTGATCCATTCGAATAAGTTTGTGATAAATTCGGTTATCGTAATGGCATAGTTTTTTTCTAATAATGAAACAAATGTAATAAATTCTGTTTTATTTAAATAACTTAAATAGTTTAAAAAGTATAATATGGGAAGCCTATTAATTGTGGCTGATTGTAAAAATTGAGTAACAAATAGTTCTATTGAATAGTTAGGTCTTTCTTTTAAGATTTTAAAAATGCAATCTAGAGGTTCGTGTTTGAAGCTATAATGTATCCAATTCTGATAATGGGGGCTTTGTATAGCTGTGCTGATTGTTTTGTCCTTTTTTAATAAATGCGTTAATAATGCAGGGTGTAGGTTATGGTAGTTTAATTTTGGAAGAATAGGGGTTATTAATTGAGGAATGATTTTGTTAATATAAGGGAGTGTTAACAGTTTTTGTATTAAGGCGTATTGTAGTAAGTTTTTGTATTGGTCACAGTTAATTAGAGTTTCAAAAATTAATTCTAGATTAGCTGGAAACTTATGGTTGGTAAGTTTGAAAAATAAATTTGGTTTAGAAAAATAAATATATTCCAGTAATATGTTTATATCTATATTATGTGTTTGTACGTAGGTTTGGATTAACTCAGATAGGGTATCTATATTAATAGATGGCTTGTTTATATGTTCAGAAAAATTGTAGAAAAAATGATTTTTTTGCTCAGGATGAATTAAATATGATAATAAATTATAGTTTGGGTTTGTTTTTTTGTTTATTATTTTAGTTGGTTCGTCAAATAAATTTGATTCTTTTTCTTTTAAATTAGTTCCTAAATACATAAATAGCGCAGGGTGGTTTATAGATAGATATGTATAGCTATTATCAATGTGCTTGATTAAGCTGTTAAGTTGATACGCATTTAAGGAGTCTCGTAATTCGAATATAAATGCTGCAAGATCAGACAGTGGTATTTTATGTAAAATTGCGGATTCTGAAATCCAATGTATGAGTTGATGTTGGTGAGTTTGTGTTTCTAGAAGTTTGGATAGATTACATAGTTTTTGAATGTGTTGTACTGTAACTATATTACACTTGTAGAAAAAATCGTTTAGATTTGAGTTGAAATTAGTTGAGTTTTTATTGATTAACTTATTGAAATCTTGTTTATTTATTTTAAGGGATTTATATAAATTAAAATACGTTTCAATAAATATTTTTGTTAGATAATGAATACAGTTGTGGATGATATCTGGGTTTAATTCTTCATATGTTTTTTCAATCGTATTAAATGAATGGATACAGTTTAATAAGTGATTTGCTATATTTGATTGTGTAATAAGATTTGTTTTTTGATTAGCGGCTGTAAGTTTTAGGTTTTCAAAGTTTAGGTATAGTTGTGTAATAAAATTTATTATAGAGTCTTTACTAGAAGATGCGGTTGAAAAACTTATAATAAGGTCTTCTAGCTGGGCTAATGTATGTGTTAGTTTTTGATCTAAATTAATTTTTGTTTTTATTAACTCTGTTATACTTGAATTTTGTATAGATTTAATAGCCGTGTTTTGGTTTGATAGCCTGGTTTCTAAAGCGCTATCTAGTAAGTTAAGTATTTGATCTTTTGCCATTGGATGGGTTGCTTTTGTGATTTCTGTGTAGTCGATTAGTGTTTTCGATGCTTGCTGTGCTGTAAGATTAAATAGTGAGCTTATGATGTCTTTTTCATGATCTTGTACGGTTGTATTTAAATTTAGAGATGAAGATTTTGAGGTTGGTTTTTTACTAAAAAAAGAATTAAGAATATCATAAAAAAAGGTGCTGTTTTTCCACTGGTTTTCAGTTAGAGATAGGTTGAAAGTAGAATTTAATAAATGGACATGGTTAGAAAATGAAATATTGTTTTCTTTAGTTTTTAAATCGGTTAATAAGTTAAAAATTAAGTTTAACCATTGTCCTGAGTTATTAATTATTATGTGATTTAAACTTTTTAAGATGTGGGGTTTATCTAAAAGAATTTTAAGCTGTGGATGAGTTGCCTTTTCTGGATTATAAAATATATTTAATATAGGTAAATAATCGGTGAGTTTTTCTTGAAATTCTATTTCTTCTTCTGAAAGAAATTCTTTGTGCTCTAAAAATTCTATAATGCGATTTAAAAAATTATGATTTGAGTAGAAAAATCCAACATTTAAACTATAATTTAAATTAGGTAGTAATGTTTTAATTGTTTTATTGATTAGTTCATCTGAGCATAAATCGCTGATGCAATAATGATAGGTATTATTAAGTGTTGTAATAATACGTTCTTGTAATTTAGGGGATTTATTTTGAAAATATTGGCTTGCATAGCATAGAAGTTTTAAGTAGCTATTAATAAATAATAGTTTTTCATTGAATGTCGTAGAAGATAATTCTTTGAATTGAGAAAATAAATCTGTAATTATTGTTATATCTAATTGCATAAATTCAAATTTATTTGGTGTTTCAAATTGGTTTAAATACTGATTTGCAAATAAGATAAATAATTTTGGATTTTTTAATTTAGAAAAGTTAATAGAATAGATGCTGTGAAATGATAATTTTAAGTTGTTATTGTTTTCTTTTAATAAAAATGAACATGAATTAATAAATTGTGCTAATAAACACTTTGTAACTAAGCAATCGGTTTTTTCTTGATTTAAATAGAGGTCTAATTGTGATTTTATTTCTATAAAACTATTAAAATTGTTTTGTAAGGTAACGGTTTTTAATTTTGAGCATAATTTAGCTATATGACTATTAAAAAAAGTTAAAATGACGTGTTCATTTATATTTAAAAATGTGTCGATTTTTTCGCAAATAGATATCGATGCTAAATTTGTTTCTAAATTATTATTTATTTTAAATTTAATTAAATAGGCATAATTTAAATTTGATAATTTATTTAATAGGGATTTAATATTTGTTTTAGCTGAAGCATGTTTTTGAGAAGGATTTATTGAATCGGAAATTTCCGATTGGTTAGAATTTAAATTATTTAAAATAAATAATAAAAAGTGTCTTGAATGATCGTTTGTCTTTTTAGAAAGCGAATTTAAGTTTGATATTATATTTTTTGATAAGTTAATATCTTTAATGATGTAGGCTAGTTCTGTATCTATTATTTTTTGTGAAGAAGTATTTAATTTTCGAAACAGGCTTAAAAAATTTAATATTTTTTCAAAATTATTAAATTGATATTTTATACTTAAACTAAATAAAAAAATAAATGATGATATTTTTGAGTTAATTAAGTCTGCGACAATGGCGGATGTATAGGAAAGGTGTACTAATGAAATTTCTTGTAAAATGATGTTGGTGATTTCTTCAATTGACGTATATTTAAATTCTAAGTCTGTTTTATGAATAAGTCGAATTTGTAAAAAGTGTTGATCTAGTTTCTTTTCAAAAAATTCGTGATTTAATTTTATTTTTTCAAAGTTTGGGTTTTTGAAATTGTTTTTTTTCAATAAAATATATAGTGAATATAATTTTTCATGGGAGTTAATCTCGTTAGAAAGTACATGTATTAAGTGGTTTAATCTGTTTTGTTCCTGAGTGTGGGTAGTTGCAAATTTGGCCCATTCTTTTACTAAGGGTGAAAGTTCTATAAAATCTACAGAAAAATGAGTGTAAATTTTTTGCCAGATTTCTTTTGGAAGGGTGAATATTTGAGTTCTATATTGAGTTTTCCAGCGGTTTAAAAACAGTTTGGAATTGCACCAATGAATTAACGAATTGTTAATAGGGATGTTTTGATTTCTTATGTTAAATAACATTAAATGTGTAGAGAATAATTTCAATAGTTCTACACAAGAGCTATGAGATATATAGTTTGAAATTTGTGTAAATGATTTTTTGTTTAAAAGGGTACTGTAGTACATAAGTAGGTAAGATGAGAATTTTTTTAAATTGGGATTTTGGTTAAACGTTAAAAGTAATTCGCAAAAGAACCCATATTGACTTTTTTCTATTAAAAATAATCCTAATATACTGATCCAGTGTAATGTAGAGTTTGTTTTTTTTGTTAGGATATTTAATCTATTTAAGTCGTTTGAATTAATTGGGATAGGGTGTGTTGAAAATTTAAAAGAGGTAGAAATGTTTTTTGTTAAAATTTGTGAAATTTCGTTTAAATTTATTTCTATTTCTTTTGTTATTGCTGGGATTATATTTTGATAGGGAATAAATGAATAAAATAATTCTAAATAGGTATAGCCTAATTGTTTAAACTGAGATGAAAAACAATTATTCATATAGTCAAATAAGTAAGTATAAGATGTGGCTTTTATAGAGTATAGGGTATCGTCGATTTTATTTTTTGTATTAAAATATTCTATTTTCATAGTGCTTGTTAGGTGAGGAGACTGAAGGGGGTATTTAGCTGCTTGAATAGATAGTTT
>CAXBWG010000061.1:0-8402 GCA_963979105.1 uncultured bacterium
GGTGGGGTTGGTGATTGGGGTGAAGTCGTAACAAGGTAGCCGTACCGGAAGGTGTGGCTGGATCACCTCCTTTTTAAGGAGTTAGTCTAGTCTAGAACTAGATTAGGTCGATCTCGTGCATTTAGGCTTGTTATTTAAATTTCATTATAAAAAGTTAACTAATTATCTAACTTACCTTATATCATATTTATAACATCAAATATCTATTAAATTTGTTTATATAAATTCTAATTTATATGACAATAAATAATTTTTACTTGTATTATGTTAACCTTTTTGGTAAATTAAACGTCTGTTTTTAGGGCTTTTAGCTCAGTTGGTTAGAGCGCACCCCTGATAAGGGTGAGGTCGCTGGTTCGAATCCAGGAAGGCCCACCACAATTATTTAATTGTGGGAAAACTTTTAAAATTATTTATAACTAACCAATTAATATATCTTTTTATTTGTAACTTAGTTAAATATTAACTTTCAAATATATAATAAAGTATAAATGTTAAGAAATTAGTTAGTCTAACATTGTTTATTTAATCTATTTAAGATTTTTAAGTGGTTTTATTTGTAATTTATGCTATTTGATTATAATTATTCATTTAAATAATTTATTGTTCTTATTACTTACATAAATTAGCTTATACTATTTATACATTGTTGCATTAACGTCATAATTTGTATAAAATACGTTACCAATTAGAAATGGGGGTGTAGCTCAGTTGGGAGAGCGTCTGCCTTGCACGCAGAAGGTCATCGGTTCGATCCCGTTCACCTCCACCATTTATATTTTAGAAACATCGATATTGGCTTGTTAATAAATTTACTTTAAAACTAAACAATATAGTATTGTTATTTTATTATCTATTTATAACCCAAGCATAAAATATTAATAAAAAGTAAAGATTTATAGATCTTATTAATAAGGGTTGTACTGGTTTGTTTTTATATAAAGTTTAATGTTAATGGATTTAAACTAAATTGTTGATAAAAGTTGATAAGGATGGCTCCTTATGTTTAATTTATAATAATTTTTTATAGTTTAGGAGTTAGATAGTTTATGAATTTATCTAAAACTGGACATGTTAGTAGATTAACTAGAACATTTGGAAAATCAGTTCCCCCTACTTAGTTAAATCCTAAATATAAAATTTTTAACTTTAATTAAAGAGCTTACCCGTACGCCTAAAAGCATTTTAGGAGTAAATGAAATTAATTCATTCTGGGATACAAGAAATGGTCATATTGGTAGTGTCAGATCTTTTTCTTTAGGAATACGAGAGGAATTAACATCTGATTATCAACGCAAACTAAAAGATCAACTTCAGGAAACCCTCAAAATAATTGCGCCGCTGGAGGAGGAAAATAAAGTGCTAAAAGAAGAAAATGCTATGTTAAGGGAAGAGAGAGATCTTTAAAATATTTGGGTATTTGTGTAATATCCTTAATATAATCAAGCTTGAAAAGAGAAGGGAAAATGCTATCAACAACTCACTCGGTTACAAGCCATAAAGTGCCAATACCGGATTCATTTAGAAGAGGATATAAACAAGCTGCAAAAGCGGAGATTAATAAGCATTTTCCTTTGGTAAACGAAAAAACTCATGAAGAGTTCACATCAAAAATCATGAGTGATGAAGTTGCCTTAGCAAAACATTTCCAACGGTACTTATTATCAACTCAAAAAGAAAACCAAAATCCCAACACTACCTCACTAGAAGCAAAGGAATAGATTTAATTAGCAGTCGGAGGTATGTAATAGATAAATATATTCTTAGCAAGAAGGACTTATTTTGAAGTTAGAATCACTCTTGATGCTAACCTAATATTTTTCCCCCTTATCTTTGCTAAAAAAATCATTCGGTGGAGTTTTAGGGGCTCAGTGGCTTCAATCGAGTGTGCCATCGAATTGATTGCATCTTGTAAAACTTTAGGGATTTCTGGGAAATCGTGGATAATTTCTCTGTAGTCACAACAGATTTATGTGAAAGGTGTTGAGAAATATTTTTAATACTGACATTAGAGTTCTTTAAAAAAGTAGCTGCTCCATGACGTAGGGCATGAATCCCATAACCTGGCTCTGTAAATCCAGCAGCTTTTCGGATTCGATTAAATGTCTTTTTTATGTTAAATGAATTTCCATTAACATAACGAAAGAGGTATTCTTGTTTAGGAGGATACTTTTTATTGGGACTTGCATCAAATAAGTCTAAAATACATTAATTATTTACAAGGTTAATTGTTTTTTATAGCTTTTTTTTGTGATGTAAAATAATCTATTGACAAAAGTTCATTGTTTATGCAACTATGTAAATAGTTTCTATTATTACCATTATTATAATCAATTAAAGTTATTTTATTATTTATTTATTTTCTATTTCAAAATTAGGCTTAAAATTTTAATAAAAAATTAAAGTTTTATTAATATTAATCTTATTAGTAATTTTTTTACTGTTTTTTTATAATATTAACTATAATGTTAATGAATTCATAATGATTTATTAATAAGGGATTGACAAAGGTATATCATTATGATTTATTTATATAATATTTATAATAAATTTTTATATTTTAGGAGTTAAATAGTGTATGTTAGCTAGAACTGGCATTAATTTTGTTAGACCACTTTGGAAACCTGTTACTTCTACTGGTTTAATATCTAATAGACAATTTGTAACTTTAACTAATCGACCTAATGGTACGGTTAAAAGCATTTCAGGAAAACATAAAGTTAATCCATTGTGGATGAGAAGCCATAGTACAAAAGGTGTAGATGAAGCAGATCAAAAAGCAAAGCCCCCTGCAGAATCTGAGACTGTTTGTCCAAGTATTTTTCAACTTGCTAAAGAATTACAAAATCATTTATTACAATCTGAATCATATAAGGAAATTGAAAAAAAGGCTGCAGACCAAGCTCTGAAAATTGTGCGTTGTGAAAAATCAAATTTCAAAATAAATATTTTTAAAGATGAAACTAAATTAGACAATTTACTTAAAGATTTTATGGATAAAATTACAACGTTGCAGAATACCGATGGGTATTCAGAGGAAGTTGATAGATATTTTAAAACTTCTGTAACTATTGAAGTTTTAGAAAAGAATAATGAAACTGTTGTTGGTGGTATGGATTTAGTGTCTTCTAATGGAAGAGGAACTCCAATAGTTACTTTGCCATCTAGAATAACATATGCAAACGGTGATAAAATAGAGTTTGAAAAAGGGTTAAAAAATGATAATGACTTATATGACGCTTTTAAAACGAAGTATGCTAATTCTACCAATCCAAGTTGGGGAGAAGGCCGTTTATTTTATTGTAAACCAGATCATGTTACAGATTTAATGTTATGTGGAATGAAAGAAATTGTTAACAAGGAATGGTCAGGAGCATTTGCTTTAGCAAGTAAGGGTACTCCAATGGCTAAAATTTTAGAGGTTTATGGATTTGAAAGAGCAAAAGAGGGTGACAAAAATGCTATAGATTCTATTGAATTTACTGGAGGAGACATACCAAAACTTGATGATAATGGTAACTCAACTCTTGATGCAAATGGTATCTCAACGGATAACCTTAATGTTCCCGAGTACAGTCAAAAGTATTTAGTAAATGGTACAGAAAAAACAAAAAATAAAGAATATCTGGTTTATTTTCTTAAAGCAGAAACAGCTGAATCAATTTTTAAAAAATCAGAAGTTAACAAGTTACCATTACCTAAAGAAGTTTTAAATCTACAATATATTCACGCATGACTTCATATTTTTTTTTTTAGGTTCATTATGTTGTTTTAGTTTTTCTTTTTTAGTTTATTCAAAAAATAAAACTAGTACTGTAAATAAATCTTATTTTTATTATTCATTTTGTTTAGGTGTATGGTTGTTTTTTTGGGCGTTAACTTTTTTTAGTAATTCGAATACTTTGTTGTTAACAAGAGTTATTTTATTACCTGCATATTTCTTACCCATTACTTTTAATATGTTTTCAAATGGATTTCGATATAAAAAATTACTTTCAAAGTATGAAAAGTGGTTTCATATTGTTATGTTAACGCTTTTTTTAAGCACTTGGTATTCTCAGTTAAATATAAAAACAGCTCAGATAGTTGATGGAGATTTGCTTTTTACCTTTGGTCCTGTGTACTCAATTTTTGGAATCTATCTATTATCTGGCATGGGAATAGGTATATTTAATTTAGTTTCTCAATTAAAAAATTCAAATTATCAAAAACAACTTCAATTAAAACATTGTATATTAGGGACTATAATGGGAACGTTAAATGGAATATTTTTCTCATTTGTAATGCCTTCTTTAGGTTTTGTAACATTAAATAAGTTCGCAACGCTATCATCTTTGTGGATAGTGGGTTTATCTTTTTATGCCATTACTAAACATAGGCTTATGAATATTAATGTTTTAATATCAAAAACGGTTTCATATATAATTACTGCTGTTGTATTTTTAATTGGTATTGTTTTTGCTATATATTTAAAAAATGAATATTTAACCAATATTGTTTTTCCTAGTTATATAGGTATACCTATTTCTATGAGTGCAGGTATTTTGTTTTTACATTTAAGAAAATTAATTCAAAATACGACCCCATTACATTTATTGGAACGTTATAATGTAGCTTATTTTTCCAGAGATATTATTACAATGTTTGTTGGGTGCTATGATATTAATGGGGTAGGCCATGCTATTAAAAAGTTTCTTTCTGAAAAGTTAGGCGTTCGGAATTGTATTGTTTTTATAAATCCATCATTAATTGAAAATAATATAGTGAACTCTAGAATGCTAATTAATATTGTTAATCAAGATGAAAGTATTAAAGAATTAAGCTTTTTTCAAAAAAATATTTGTTTTGTAGATGAATGTAATTTGATTGAGAATTTTGAAATTAAATTCTTTATTGAAAAATATAGAACTATATTAATAGTAAACGTTTATGATAACGATGAATTGTTGTTAAGTATATGGTTGGGTAAAAGTAAGTTTTTGTCTCTTAAAGGCATAGATCCAGAAGTCTTTGATTCGTTATCAACTCAAATCGGGATTGTATTGGATAGAATTAAGCCGTTTGAAAAGGTGAAAAATGAATTTACTAAAGCTAAAAATTTACAATTGAAACAACTAAAAGAAAAAAGTGTTTTAGAAACAGAATATAATATTGCTAAAACAATTCAAGAAAGATTTTTGCCCAAAGAAATTGTTAATATTCCTGGATATAGTTTTGAATATTTATATCAACCTTCAAGTTATGTTGGCGGTGATTACTTTGATATACATTCAGAAGGAAAGCATAAAATGGGGTTTTTAATTTGTGATGTAGTTGGAAAAGGATTAGAATCTAGTTTTACTACAATTCAGTTGCATTCTATATTTCATTCTAAGATTACTCCAAAAGACTCTCCTAGTGTTGTAATGTCGAAGTTAAATGACTCTATTTATCAACTTAGAACTCAAAAAAATCATTGTGCAGCATTTTATTTAGAATTAAATCCATTAACTAAGACTATAAAATTTGCAGATGCAGGAAATGGATTATCTTATTTAGTAAGAAAGGGAAAGTTATTACAATTAAAAGATTTTGGAGGAATGGTTTTAGGTGCTTGTCAGGATAGCACTTATACAGAAGGGGAAATTTCGCTTCAAGACGATGATTTGTTGTTTTTGTCTACCGATGGCATTTTGGATTTTAAAAATGATAAATCAGATCGGTTTGGCGTTTCTAGAATGGAAAATTTATTAATAGAGTTGGCTAAAGAAAGAGATAAAAAATACTATATATTAAAATCGATTAATGAATTTAGAAATACTAGTGATCAATTTCAAGATGATATTACTTTATTAACAATTTCTGTTGCCGATATAGTTGAGATGTCTAGTTCTTCATACAATCACATGGTTTCTACTAATTCTTTAGGAAGTTATTAATTTAATTGTTTTATTTATAAATACAAAATATCGCCTATAAACGTGGTGTTTAGGTATGGATCCCTTATCTATTAAACACTTTTAAAGTAGTCTAAATTTTCATAGTTTAGTATTTTTAGATTTGTTATGAGAAAAAAAAGTTTAATAGTAATAAATGTAATTATTGGTTTATTTAAGAATGTGTTTAATTGTGTTCAAAAGTGGGGCCTAGGATGATTTTAGCTGTTTTTTTTATTATTTATGTCTTTCTTCATAAATTATAATTAGTTTCTAATTTAATATTTTTAAATTATTGGTTAAATATAATACTTTTATTTTAGCTGCAGATATTATTAATGGTATTTAGTTTTTAGGCAATTTAAAGTTTGATTTTTCTAAATTAATTTGTTTTATTGTATTATTCAAAAGTAGAATTTTTACTTTTAGTAAAGTTAATAACTATTGTAAGGGGTTGCCTTTTTATATAAGTAGTTTTAACTGATTACAAAATGTATAGATAAAAAAACCCAGATCAAAATCTTTTTACTGATTATAATCTGGGTTTTTTAATTAATATTTTAAATTAATTATTTCTTAACTTTACCGTAGTACTCAATAAAGTACTGTGTTTCAAACTGAAATGGTATATCGGAAACAAGGGGTTTATCTAACAGTGTTCCAACTTTTATTTTATCTTTATCTTCTAGTTTTAGAAAATGAGGAAGTTCTAAGGTTGGCTCTTTTAAACTGGTTTTTACAATAATATTTTCATACGTTGATTCTTTTAACGTGATTTCATCACCAATATCAACTATTAATGAAGGTGCAGTACATTTTTTTCCATTAAGAACCACATGTCCATGAATTACAGCTTGTCTTGCAGCTGGTAATGTTGGATAAAATCCTAGTCTAAATACGACGTTATCTAATCTTCGTTCAACTAAATCTACAAAGGCTGTTAGCCAGTTAGATTCTTTACGTTTTGATTTAATAACAAGTGTTCTCACTTGTTTTTCTTTAAGACCATAATAAAATCTTATTTTTTGTTTTTCTTTTAATCGAAGACCAAACTCAGACAATCTTCTGTTTTTTGTTTTACCATGAAACCCTGGTGGGAATGGTCTTTTTGCTAATGGCCCTTTTTCTTTCTTATCGCCAAATGCAGGTAGTAGTACGTTTAACTTTCTTTGTATTTTAAATTTTCGTTGTCTTCTCATTATTATTAATACCTCTTTAGTATATTGAACGACCGATTATAATATTTTTCAGCAATTTTAACAATAGGTATATCACTTATTTTAATGAAATTACTTCTTTAAATAAATCATTAGCGCGTTCAATTGATTTTTCTTCTATAAAAATACGAATAATTGGCTCTGTATTTGAAGGTCGAACATGGATCCAGCCTGTATTAAATAATACTTTAACACCGTCTTGTTTATCTAAATTGAAATCTTTTGAAAAATGATTATCTACTTTTGTTAAAAAGTCTGATACTTCTTGTTTATTATTTACTGTAAACTTTTCTCTAACCATTTTATATTGAGGATAAGTTTTAATTATTTCTGATACTGTTTTTTTAGTTTCTGCTAAATATTTTAGTGCAATTACAATTCCTACTAAACTGTCTCTTCCCCAACCAATTGTTGGATAAATTATTCCACCGTTACCTTCTCCTCCAACGACTGCATTAAGCTCTTTTAATTTTGCGGTAACGTTAGGTTCTCCAATTTTGGTTTGGTAAATTTTAGCGTTTGCATTAGTTGCGATATCTTCTATTATTTTTGATGTAGATAAGTTAACGACAACGTCTTTTGTTGATCGTGCTTTTTGTTCGTAATTTAAGATATAATCAACACAAAAGGCTAATGAATAGTCTTCTCCTATATATCTTCCATTTTCGTCTAAAATTACCAATCTATCCGCATCTGCGTCTTGAACAAATCCTATATCGTAATCACCTTTTTTAAGTTCTTCTATTATTTTAGTAAGATTTTTTTCTAATGGTTCTGGATCATGATCAAATATGCCATTTGGCTCTGAGTTAAGTATTTTATAAGTAATACCTAGCTTATCTAATAAAATTGGATTAGCTAATGCACCTGCTCCATTATTTGCATCAATCAGAATTTTTAAATTTGATGATTTAATAATAGATGTATCAATTTTAGATAAAATTAAATTTACATGAGAATTTAGCGCATTAGGATCGTGTTTAAGGTGGCCCTGATTATTCCAGTCGCTTAATTTAAATGTTTTGTTTTCATAGTACGAAATAAAGGTATCGTATTCTGTATCTGTTAAAAAAGACCCTGTATGGTTCATTAATTTTAAGCCATTCCAAATAATAGGGTTATGAGAAGCTGTAATTACAATACCACCCTTTGCTTGATGGATTTTTATTAATTGTTGTACTGTGGGAGTCGTAACTTTTCCAATACTAATTACATCTGTTCCAACAGCTTGTAATCCAGACACAACAGCTGCCATATAGGAATCGTGACT
>CAXBWG010000062.1:0-8345 GCA_963979105.1 uncultured bacterium
GTTATTTAATTTTTATATAATAAATTAAAAAAAGGATATAATTTGAACAAAAAAATCAATACCATTATATCTATACTAATTACGACAAGTATATTTCAAGGCATATTATTTACAGATGGCGCATCTCTTTGGGGTTGGAGCCCCCCTACATTTTTTTTAGAACCTCAGCTTTAATATAGTTATTAAAATTACAATTTATATACACGTTTTATCATAAGTTAACGCCCTAAAATTAAAATTATAAGCATTAAAAGGATTATGCAAATGAACAATATACTCAATTTTTTCAAAATAGGAATCGGTCCATCTAGCTCACATACAGTAGGCCCAATGAAAGCAGCAAAACAATGCATAACAGAGTTAAATAAAACCAAATTATATCTTATAGACAAAGTAGAAATAAATTTATTTGGCTCACTTGCATTAACAGGAAAAGGACATGGAACAGATAAAGCTGTTTTATTAGGTCTATTAGGAGAAGATCCGGAAACAGTAAAAATAGAAACAATTGAATCTCAACTAAACCACATAAAAACCACAAAGAAAATTAAGTTACTCAATTCTCATGAAATTAATTTTTCTATGAAAGATATTAAATTTAACAAACAACAATCATTTCAAGAACACCCAAATGCGTTATCAATTTCTGCATTAAATAAAAAAGGAAGTATTTTATTTTTAAACACCTACTTTTCTATTGGCGGTGGATTTATAATAAAACAAGGAGACTCCCCCACTTCAACTAAACAAACACCCCTTCCATATAAGTTTTCTTCTGCTACGCAATTACTCACTCTAAGCAAAAATAACAATAAAAAAATATGGCAACTGATATTAGAAAATGAAACATCAATATTATCTGAAAATATTATAAAAACAGAGATAAATAAAATATGGAATACCATGAAAGACTGTGTACAAAAAGGGTTAAACACCTCAGGAACATTACCTGGCGGATTAAATGTTCAGCGGCGTGCTAAAAATATGCATGATAAATTAATTACAGCTAAACACAATCACCCTAGCAGCATTTTTGATTGGGTAAGCGTATTTGCACTTGCCGTGAACGAAGAAAACGCAGCAGGCGGACGTGTAGTAACCGCACCAACAAATGGCGCTGCAGGAATTATCCCTGCAATACTTCATTACTACGAAAAATTTTATTCTAAGTTAACCATCCAAAAACTTACACGATTTTTTTTAACTGCGGGTGCAATAGCCTTCTTATATAAATTAAACGCATCTATATCTGGTGCAGAAATGGGCTGCCAAGGCGAAATTGGTGTTGCGAGTTCGATGGCAGCAGCAGGGTTAACAGAATTACTTGGAGGAACATCTCTACAAATAGAATGTGCTGCAGAAATTGCAATGGAGCATCATTTAGGGCTCACATGTGATCCTGTAAAAGGCCTTGTTCAAATACCATGTATAGAACGCAATACAATGGGATCGATAAAAGCAATAAATGCATGCCAGCTTGCTTTAAATTCCGATGGTAATCAAAAAGTTAGCCTAGACAAAGTTATTAAAACCATGAAACAGACAGGAAATGATATGAAAAAAAGATACAAAGAAACCTCTAAAGGTGGCTTAGCAATAAATGTTATAGAGTGTTGATAAATAATTAAAACAAGAAAAATTAAATTCTAAAATTAGGATATTTTTTTTAATTTAGATTCAACAAAAAGAGCAGCAAAAGGTATTAAAGAGGCAACAAATATCCCTATACACCATTTATGAGTTAATTTTTTAGATTTCCAAATAAAAAAAAGAATAACGCAAAATACTATAGTCAATATTCCATGAATCATACCTAATAGTTTATTAGGAAGAAATAAGCCTAACCCATATTTTAATGGCATCCCAATAAATAATAATAACAAATACGAAATCCCTTCAATTAAAGAAATATATCGAAGATGAGAAATATTAATTAACTTAATCATAGGTTGAAATTATATTACAAAAATTTATATTGTCTATAAAATTTCAAATCAAGATAACAATGTCCCAGATACATAAACCCATTTATTATCTATTTTTTTAAAAAAACTATGTTCATGCATGTAAAATATACGACCTTGTTTTTCATAATAAGCCTTAAATACAACGTCGCCATCGTCTTGATTTTGAATAACGCTTAATACATCAACCCTAACACCATTTAATGGTTGTCTATCTTCATTAATATCAAAGAGTGCGCGAGCATCTTGTGCGCATGTAGATTTAATATAATCAAAATCACCAATATTGTAAGCGACATAACGAGACCGCATTAACGATTCTACAGATAACGGATAAGATTCTCCAACAATAAAAGGCTCACAGCATTCAGAATATTTTTTTCCACTTTGACATAAACACATTGTAAAATTTGTCATGAGGAAATAATAATATAATTTAGATGAATTTACAAAAAAACCAGATAATTACAAATTGTTTTTAAAACATCCTCAATCCAATTATCACATAAGTCCGTTTTTTTTATCTCCAGATTAAATATTAGCAATTATTCTTGAATTTGATTAAGTGAAAATTTTTCAAGAATTTTAAAGCTTTTGTTAACAAGCGAGATAAAATATGTACTGAATATCTAAAGATCTTTACTCCTTATATAAATTAAATTTTAAAAAAAGCAACCAGTTACTATATAAATAATAACCGATTGAATAAGTGAAATTTTAAAACTTAATTATCAAACGAAAACTGAACTTTATTATCTTTATACACTAAGTTTGCAGAAAACTCTTTTCCAGCCTTAGATGTAAACCCAGTTACATTTTTAAGTTCTTTTTCTTTTATTAAAACAGCCACTTCTGCAATTGTGATTCTACGTTTTGCTATTTCTTTCCAAATTACAAACTTACACCCAGTATTACGCCATTGATCACACGAATATGCTTTTGGAGTTTCTACAACATTTCCATTTTCACACACTGGACATGCAAATAGAGGTTTTTGATCGAAATTTAATTTCACTTCCCCATTTACTATTGCCAATGCCGCATCAAAAGGTTTATTTTCTTTGTTTTTAAACCCTTTAATAACCTTTGTTTTCCCATCTTTAAATAATTGCTCAACATAATTTTGAGTAATTTCTTTTTTTGCAATTTCCTTCCAAATCACAAATTTACATCCCTGATCTTTCCAATTACTACAACTATAAGACTTTTGCATTTCTACAACTTTTCCAGTTTCACATGCTGGACATGGCCCAAACCCTTTCTGATCAGCTGAAATGACATACTGATTACTAGCATCAACCTTTTCTACTATATCATTTGTTAACGATTTTATTTCTTCCATAAACGCACCTCTTGTAAATTTTCCTTCTGCCATATCATTTAATTTTTTCTCCCATTCTCCAGTGAGTTCAGCAGATGCTAAAACATCATCTTGAATAGAATCAATTATATATTCACCTTTGGCCGTTGGTATTAATTTGTTTTTTTCACGAACTATATAGTTTACTCCTATTAACTTCTCTAAAATCTGGGCTCTAGTAGCAGCTGTTCCGAGTCCACAATGTTTCATGGCTTGGCGCAATTCTTCATCATCTATATTTTTCCCAGCAGTTTCCATTGCAGCTAAAATTGAAGCTTCATTATATAATGCAGGAGCTTTAGTTTGTCCCTTTTTAACTTGTAATTTAGAATGCTTAATTAGATCGCCTTTAACTACTAATGGTAAAAATACGTCTTTTTTCTTTTTAGAATCTTTATCAGCATCACTATATAACTCTCGCCATCCAAGTTTATTAATTAGTGTTCCTGTAGATTTAAACACAAAAGAATCAAACTTAGATAAGATTTCTGTGTGCGCTTTTTCACATTCATCTAAAAAAGCAGCTAAAAAACGTCTAATAACCAAGTTGTAAACACGTTTTTCATCTTCATTTAATAAACTTATATTAGGTCTTTTATCTGTAGGAATAATCGCATGATGATCTGTTACTTTTTTATCATCTATCATGCGTTTAGCAATTTGTTTGTTTTCCTTTTGAATCCTGTCAATTACGGGCTTAAATTCTTCTAAGTCAGAAATAGTAGATAGTAGTTGAGGTAGTTTTGGGGCAATATCTGAGCTTAAAAAACGAGAAGACGTTCTAGGATACGACAATATTTTATGCTTTTCATATAATGACTGCATTTGTTTTAACGTATGATCTGCTGAAAATTTAAATTGTTTATTTGCATCTTTTTGTATTTCAGTTAAATCATAGAGTAATGGCTGTTTTTCAGAAATATTCTTATTAGTAAGTTTATCGATAATTCCATTTTCAATTTTTGCAATTTGGTTTTTAATATCATCCGCTTTTTGCTTATCATAAACACGATCTGTATATTCAAATTGTAACTGAGAAGAAAATGTTCCTTTATCATGATTAATATCTGCAAAAATCTCATAAAACGGTTTTGAATTAAAATTAACATGTTCTCTATATCTATCTACAATCAGCTTTAATACAGGGGTTTGCACTCTACCAACACTCATAACACCATGACCACGAGAAAATTTTATAGAATAGGCACGTGTTGCGTTTATTCCTACAATCCAATCTGCCTCAGACCTACTTTTAGCAGAATCATATAAATAATCATACTCAGTGCCAGGTGCTAATTTTTCAAACCCTTCTTTAATCGCAGTATCTGTTTGCGAAGATATCCATAAGCGTTTAATCGGTAATCTGCAATTTGTTTGCGAATAAATTAACCTAAAAATAAGTTCACCCTCTCGCCCAGCATCTGTTGCGCAGATAACTTCAGTAAATTTATCTAAACCAATTAAAGCTGAAATAACATCAAATTGAGATTTAGAACGATCAATAATTTTGGTTTTAAAGTTTTCGGGAATCATAGGCAAATCCTGCATTACCCATTTCTTATAAGACTCTGCATACTCGTCTGGCTGGCATAGCTCAATTAAATGGCCCAATGCCCACGTAACACTATAACCATTACCTTCAATAAAACCTTCTTTTTTTGAATCAGCTTTTAATACACGAGCAATGTCTCGAGCAACAGAAGGTTTCTCAGTAATAATTAATTTCATATAACAAATCCTACCAAATATTTTAAAAATATAAAATCAAAATAAAGTTATTTAGACGAATTAGTTAATAACAAATAAACGTAAACATCTGTTATTAAAGAAACGATTTGAATAAAAATAACAATAAATATAATTGGCAAATAATAAAATGACCCCATTAGCAATAAAGCATAAATTAAAACATACACAAATTCATAAAAAGGAATAAGATATCCGAAAAATGTTTTTAATTGCAACAAAACAGGATTGTCTGATTCACAAAATTTAATAGAATATTTAATTTTTAAATAAAATATAAGTTCAATAAAAAGCAAAAAGATAGAAAATAAAAGAAGGTTTTGTTTTAAAGTAAATACCATTAGTTAAATTTTAATTCATATAATGTAATACTGTAAATTTATTTTTTTTATCATAATCAATTATTTGAACTGGATTAGCAAAAAAATCATTGCAATTATTCAATTTATTTAAAGGGATTTTTAAATTATTTATAGATTTTATCTCATTTGGCATAAATATATTTAGCTTATCAAAGGTTTCAAGATCTACCACTGAAAACCCATTTTTTTCTTTATAAAGCATATACCCCTCTTTAACTCGAGTTGTAATATCATCGCAAATATAAATACGATCATAAAAATTTGAATCTACCGTATAGTTAATTTTATCATCATCCATAATTTTTATCTCCAAATAATCATCACCTACACTCATCTCAAAATCATAGTCTTGCGCCCCCTCATAAAAAAGACTCCCTTGAATCGGCTTCATAGAAGAAAAAAAATTCCGAATAAACGAAATCATTCTAAATAAACTAACCCGAACAGAAAAAATTAGTCTTTGATAATACGACCCTAAGTTATAGTAAGAAAAAAAAGAATGATGTCCAATTACAACGCTATATTCTCTCAAACCAGTAGCCAATTGCTGAGTAAAAGATTTATTTAATAATGAATCAGGAATATCAATAAGTGCAAAATGTGTATTAAATTTAGAAACATTCTCCTCTAAATATATATCTAAAATAGTTTCAATATTTAATGCGTTTACAAGCAATTTAGAATCAATAGAGTTAAAATTCAATCCCACAACATCACAATTTAATCGCCTATCATAAAATGAAAAAGGTAACGTTGAGTACCTAAACCATGACGGAGCAACAGCAACTTCAAATACAAAAGTTAATTTTCCTTTAGCGTGTTTAGTTAAAATATAAGTAATATAGTTATAAGTTTTTAAATAGGTTTCTTTGAGAATTTTATTTGAGTACACATTCCATTTAACATCTGCATTTATAATTGGAGCAATAGAAACATAATGATTACCTTTTAAATGATTAGCAATTTTTTTTAAACTATCATCATATTTTCCATCAAGAATTAAATCATATATAAGTTCATTATTGTCTATTGGCTCTATACGAAAAAAAGATAACTCTAAATTATCTAAAGTAGTAATAGACTTTTTTGATAAATTAATAGAATTACTCCCCTGTTGGTTATAAGAAACAAATGAAACCCAATTAGAATTTAAAATTAAAATAAATGAAACAAATAAACAAATTAAAACACCAATTAATTTCACTTAAAAAAACCCAAACACTCTTGAATAAAAAGTTCTGGAGCCTGAACTTGTACCCAATGACCAGCCTTTTCAATGGTGTTTATTTTAACATCAGAAAAAAGAGCAGTTATGTGGCTAAGATAATCAGAGTTTATATAATCAGATTGCCCCCCACGAATAAATAACGTTTTAGTATCAATAACCGTATTTAAATGACTCAAATCCATAATCTCAGCATAATAATTCACAATAGCCAAATGATTACATTTCCACTTAAATACCCCCGTTTCATTTCTAGCAATATTTTTCATTAATAACTGACGAGTTGCTATCGAACTTACATAAGTTTCCAAAACGGCATCCAGATCTCCTCTAGATATAAGGCCATCAAATTTTACATATTTAAGCGCATTTAATACATCTTCATGATGGGTAGAGTATTTAACTGGTGCTATATCTACAATAATGGCTTTAGAAAAACCAGAATATTCCTGTAGCAATCGCATTACAATTTTGCCTCCCATAGAGTGTCCAATTATATATTCTGGATTTATAGATAAATAATCCATCGAATAAATAACATCTGTTGCCATATCTTTATAACTCATACTATCTGCATGAAACGAGGCCCCATGGTTACGTAAATCAAAACAATAAATATTAAAATTCAATAACAACTTATTAGCCACAGTCCTCCAATTATCTGAAGAGCCAAGAAGCCCATGTAGAATTACAAGAGTTGGTTTAGTATTATTTTCTAAATATGTATAATTTAACAATTTCATCGAATTTGATATAGTAATTATAAGGAGTAACTAACGTGAACACAAATATAAATAAACAAAAAATAAAAGATCCCATTATTGGACTAACTTTAAGTATAATAATTCCAAGTATTATTTTAATATATTTTAAAGAATCCACTTTTTTTTCTCCATTAAACCTCTTACTTGTTGCATTGTTTTTCCCATTATCAAATGCACTATATGAGCTTTTTAACACAAAAAAAGTTTCCTTAATTAGCATGCTGGGATTTTGCAGCATCTTATTTACAGGAATTGTTGGGCTCCTATCTCTAGACCCAAAATGGATAGCCATTAAAGAAGCATTTATCCCCTTAACAATAGGTGCAATCGTGCTTTTTTCTGCATTAAAGAAAAAACCTGCTATCGGATTTTTGATTGAACAAATTATAGATTTAAATAAATTCTCAAAATTCCAAGAAGATCCTTTAACTAAATCAAAATTTAGTACTATCTATATAAATACAACCTATATTATAAGCGCTTCTTTTTTGCTTTCTGCTATTTTAAATTTTATTTTAGCTAAAATTATAGTAACTAGCCCGCCTGGATCTAGTGAATTCAATCACCAATTAGGAGTATTAACAGCAATGAGTTATCCGGTAATAGTAATTCCTTCTATGATAGTTTTATCAATAGCATTCTTTTACCTTTTCAAACAAATAAAACAAATCTCAGGCATGGAGTTTTCAGAAATTCTAAAAAAAGATTTTAATTAATAACTAAGTTAAAATTTTGCAAAAAGATTGTGAATAGTTTAAAGTAATAAAATGATTAACGTTATGATTATGGCAGGAGGTAAAGGCACTCGGTTTTGGCCATTATCTCGCAAGAAAAAAGCAAAGCAGTTTTTATCAATTATTGATAAAGTCCCTTTAATAAATACAACTTTAGATAGAATTTCTGCGATCACAACAAAAGATCAAC